>NZ_JBEORY010000010.1:0-168895 GCF_040302665.1 Kitasatospora sp. NPDC097691
GGCTCCCAGTAGACGACTGGGTTGATAGGCCGGATATGGAAGCCCTGTAAGGGGTGGAGTTGACCGGTACTAATAGGCCGAGGGCTTGTCCTCAGTTGCTCGCGTCCACTGTGTTGTTCTGAAACAACGACCCGCCCGACTTGTTCGGGTGTGCGGTTGACAGTTTCATAGTGTTTCGGTGGTCATAGCGTGAGGGAAACGCCCGGTTACATTCCGAACCCGGAAGCTAAGCCTCACAGCGCCGATGGTACTGCAGGGGGGACCCTGTGGGAGAGTAGGACGCCGCCGAACAATCATTGTGAAGAACCCCCATCCGGATTCCGGATGGGGGTTCTTCGCGTTTCCGGACGCTTTTTCGGGCGCTGCTTCAGACCTTCAGCTTGAAACCGAGGTGCGACGGCACGAACCCGAGCCGCTCGTAGAAGCGGTGCGCGTCGGTGCGGGTGGCGTCGGAGGTGAGCTGGACGAGGTCGGCGCCGAGTTCGCGGGAGCGCTCGACGGCCCATTCGATCAGGACGGTGCCCAGCCCGTTGCCGCGCTCGTCGGCGTGGATGCGGACGGCCTCGATGATCGTGCGGGTGGAGCCCTGTCGGGAGAGGCCCGGCACGACGGTGAGCTGCAGGGTGCCGACGGTCCGGCCGGCGCGGTCGGCGACGACCAGGTGCTGGTGCGGGTCGCCGTCGATGCGGGCGAAGGCGGTGCGGTAGGCGGTGAGGTCGTCGGGGCTCTCGCGGGTCGCGCCCAGCGGGTCGTCCGCGAGCATCGCCACTATTGCCGGGAGGTCCGCCTCGGTCGCCCGGCGGATCGTCAGATCGGTCCTGTCGTTCATGATCAGAGGATAGAAGGGCTCCGGTACCCCGACCCACCCCTGTCTACGCCCGTAGCACCCCCTCACGGCCCTTCTGGGGGCCGATCCGGGGCGGGCCGACCCGGGCGGGGCGAGACCGGGCCGGCCGAGACCGGGGGTGAGTCGGTGTCACTCCCCGGGCGGGGCACTGGTGATGACGGCGAAGACCGCGCCGTGCGGGTCGACCAGCTGGGCGAGACGGCCGACGCCGTGGACGTCCGCGGCGGGGACCCGCACGGTCGCGCCGATGGTGCCGGCGATGGCGAGGCTGGCGTCCGTGTTGGGGACCTCGAAGTACGGGAGCCAGTGCGAGCCGGTGCCGGCGGCGGTCTGCTCGGGCGCGAGCTGCACGATGCCGCCGTGGGCGTCGTCGGTGCCGCCGCCCGCCGGGGTGAGGACGGTGTAGAGCGAGCCGTCGAACGGGACGTCCTGCTCCTGCCAGTCGAAGACGGCGCGGTAGAAGGACTTGGCGAGTTCGGCGTCGATGCTGTGGCACTCGGCCCAGCAGAGGCTGCCCTCCTCGTCGACGACGTCCAGGCCGCGGATGTCGTGCGGCTGCCAGACGGCGAAGTCGGCGCCGGTGGGGTCGGTGTAGCCGGCCATCCGGCCCGAGGTGAAGACGTCGAAGGGGGCGAACCGGACGCGGCCGCCGGCCTGTTCGACCAGTGCGGTGGTGCGGTCGGCGTCGGGGGTGGCGAAGTAGATCGTCCAGCCCGGTGGGGAGCCCTCCTCGGTGAGCGGTCCGAGGGCGGCCACGATCCGGCCGTCGAGTCGGAAGAACCCGTAGCCGCCGGCTTCGGGGCCGGCCGAGTCGAAGGTCCAGCCGAACAGCGCGGTGTAGAAGTCGACGGAGGCCCGGGTGTCGGGGCTGCTCAGGTCGAGCCAGTCGGGGGAGCCGGAGCGGAAGGCGGTGTTGAGCATGTCGGGCACTGCTCCTCGGACGGGCCGGGCCCGGGCGGGCGCGGCCGACGGTCCCCCTGCCTACCTCACAGCCTGGCACCTCGGCGATGGCGCTGCACGGCAGGCTTCCGGTCCCGGATCCGTGCGTTCGCGGCTGTGGGCTTGTCGGGGCCGGGCGGTACCGTGCGTAGCGGAATGATCCACCCGTACCGGTCGAAGGGGGCCCGGTGAGCAAGCAGGCGCAGTCGGGACAGCAGCCGTTCCAGCTCGCGCAGGTCGAGGGAGTGCTGGAACGGATCACCTACGCCAACGAGGAGACCGGCTACACGGTGGCCCGGGTGGACACCGGCCGGGGCGGGAACGACCTGCTGACCGTGGTGGGCGCGCTGCTGGGGGCGCAGGTCGGGGAGTCGCTGCGGCTGCACGGGCGGTGGGGCTCGCACCCGCAGTACGGGCGGCAGTTCACGGTGGAGAACTACACGACGGTGCTGCCGGCGACGGTCCAGGGCATCCGGCGGTACCTGGGCTCGGGGCTGATCAAGGGGATCGGGCCGCGGTTCGCCGAGCGGATCGTGGAGCGCTTCGGGGTGGACACCCTGGAGGTGATCGAGAACGAGCCGGGCCGGCTGATCGAGGTGCCGGGGCTGGGGCCGAAGCGCACCAAGAAGATCGCGGTGGCCTGGGAGGAGCAGAAGGCCATCAAGGAGGTGATGGTCTTCCTGCAGGGGGTCGGGGTGTCGACCTCGCTGGCTGTGCGAATCTACAAGCAGTACGGCGACGGTTCGATCGGTGTGGTGAAGAACGAGCCGTACCGGCTGGCCGGGGACGTCTGGGGCATCGGCTTCCTGACGGCGGACCGGATCGCCCAGGCGGTGGGGATCCCGCACGACAGTCCGGAGCGGGTGAAGGCCGGGCTGCAGTACGCGCTGTCGCAGAGCAGCGACCAGGGGCACTGCTTCCTGCCGGAGGAGCGGCTGATCGCGGACGGGGTGAAGCTGCTGCAGGTGGACGTCGGGCTGGTGATCGACTGCCTGGCGGAGCTGGTGGCGTCGGAGGGGGTGGTGCGCGAGACGGTGCCGGGGGAGGCCGGCGAGCCGATCACCGCGGTGTACCTGGTGCCGTTCCACCGTGCGGAGATCTCGCTGGCCAACCAGTTGCTGCGGCTGTTGCGTTCGGACTCGGACCGGATGCCCTGGTTCGCGGGGGTGGACTGGCCGGTGGCGCTGGAGTGGCTGGCGAAGCGGACGGGGGCGGAGCTGGCACCGGAGCAGGAGCAGTCGGTGCGGTTGGCGTTGACCGAGCGGGTCGCGGTGCTGACGGGGGGTCCGGGCTGCGGCAAGTCGTTCACGGTGAAGTCGATCGTGACGCTGGCGCTGGCGAAGCGGGCCAAGGTGGTGCTGGCGGCGCCGACCGGCCGGGCGGCGAAGCGGCTGTCGGAGCTGACGGGGATGGAGGCCTCGACGGTGCACCGGCTGCTGGAGCTGAAGCCGGGCGGGGACGCCGCGTACGACCGGGACCGGCCGCTGGACGCGGACCTGGTGGTGGTCGACGAGGCCTCGATGCTGGACCTGATCCTGGCGAACAAGCTGGTCAAGGCGGTGCCGATGGGTGCTCACCTGCTGTTCGTGGGGGACGTGGACCAGCTGCCCTCGGTGGGTGCCGGGGAGGTGCTGCGGGACCTGCTGGCGGTGGGCGGGCCGATCCCGTCGGTGCGGCTGACGAGGATCTTCCGGCAGGCGCAGCAGTCGGGCGTGGTGACCAACGCGCACCGGATCAACGAGGGGAAGCCGCCCCTGACGGAGGGGCTGGCGGACTTCTTCCTGTTCGCCGAGGACGACGCGGAGCGGGCGGCCGGGCTGACCGTGGACGTGGTGGCGCGCCGGATCCCGCAGAAGTTCGGCTTCGACCCGCGCCGGGACGTCCAGGTGCTGGCCCCGATGCACCGCGGCCCGGCGGGCGCGGGGAACCTGAACACCCTGCTGCAGGGGGCGGTGACGCCGGCTCGGGAGGGGCTGGCCGAACGGCGCTTCGGCGGCCGTACGTTCAGGGTGGGGGACAAGGTCACGCAGATCCGCAACAACTACGACAAGGGGCGGAACGGCGTCTTCAACGGCACAGTGGGAGTGGTGACCGCCCTCAGCATGGACGACCAGCGGCTGACGGTGCTCACCGACGAGGACGAGGAGGTGGCCTACGACTTCGACGAACTGGACGAGCTGGCCCACGCGTACGCGGTGACGATCCACCGCTCGCAGGGCAGCGAGTACCCGGTGGTGGTGATTCCGGTCACCATGTCCGCTTGGACGATGCTCCAGCGAAATCTGCTCTACACCGCTGTGACCAGGGCGCGGAAACTCGTGGTGCTGGTCGGGTCACGCAAGGCGATCGCGCAGGCCGTACGGGCCGTCAGTGCAGGTCGGCGGCATACCGCGCTCGATCATCGGCTGACTACTGGATGATTATCCAACAGGATGGTTGCCTCTAATGTTCTCTTGACGTGAAGAGATTTACGGCAGAGCCTAGGGTGGTGCCGATCTTGTCCGGTTCGTACCGGCTGCGGCGGCAGGTTTTGTAGGGGCGGGCCCTTTCGGGCCACCCCGGGTGCGCGGCTGTCCTCCGGATGGGGGATGGTAGAGACAGTCAGGGCACCTTGGAAGAGGATTCATTTCGTCGGTGAGGAAGACGTGAGCGACAACTCGGTAGTACTGCGGTACCAGGACGGCGAGTACGAGTACCCCGTCGTCGAGAGCACTGCGGGCAACGCCGGCTTCGACATCTCGAAGCTGCTCCCGCAGACCGGCCTGGTCACCCTGGACAACGGCTTCGGTAACACCGCCGCGTACAAGTCCGCGATCACCTTCGTGGACGGCGACAACGGCATCCTGCGGTACCGCGGCTACCCGATCGAGCAGCTCGCCTCGCAGGGCGGCTTCATCGAGACCGCGTACCTCCTGATCAACGGCGAGCTGCCCAACGCGGACCAGCTGGCGGACTTCAACCGCGAGATCACCCAGCACACCCTGCTGCACGAGGACGTCAAGCGCTTCTTCCAGGGCTTCCCGCGGGACGCCCACCCGATGGCCATGCTGTCCTCGGTCGTCGGCGCGCTGTCCACGTTCTACCCGGAGAGCCACAACCCGTTCGACGCGGCCCAGCGCCACCTGTCGACGGTCCGCCTGCTCGCCAAGCTGCCGACGATCGCCGCGTACGCGTACAAGAAGGCGATGGGCCAGCCCTTCGTCTACCCGCGCAACGACCTGAGCTACGTCGAGAACCTCCTGCGGATGACCTTCGCCGTCCCCGCCGAGGACTACGAGCTCAACCCGGTCGTCGTCAACGCCCTGGACAAGCTGCTCATCCTGCACGCGGACCACGAGCAGAACTGCTCGACCTCCACCGTGCGCCTGGTCGGCTCCAGCCACGCCAACCTGTTCGCCTCGATCTCGGCCGGCATCTCGGCCCTGTGGGGCCCGCTGCACGGCGGCGCCAACCAGGCCGTGCTGGAGATGCTGGAGAGCATCCAGAAGGACGGCGGCGACGTCGACGCCTTCATCACGAAGGTCAAGAACAAGGAAGCCGGCGTCAAGCTGATGGGCTTCGGCCACCGGGTCTACAAGGCGTTCGACCCGCGCGCCGCCCAGGTGAAGCTGCTCGCGCACGAGGTCCTCGGCCAGCTCGGCAAGAGCGACGAGCTCCTCGACATCGCGCTCAAGCTGGAGGAGCACGCCCTCAAGGACGACTTCTTCATCTCGCGCAAGCTGTACCCGAACGTGGACTTCTACACCGGCCTGATCTACCGCGCCATGGGCTTCCCGACCAGCATGTTCACCGTGCTGTTCGCCCTCGGCCGGCTGCCGGGCTGGATCGCCCACTGGCACGAGATGATCAACGACCCGACCAGCCGGATCGGCCGCCCGCGCCAGATCTACACCGGCACCGCGATCCGCGACTACGTCCCGCTCGAGGGCCGCTGACCACGCGCGCGACGACGCCGACGCCGGGCACCGACCCGGACGGAAGCTGAAAGGGGCCCGGCCGCTGCCTGAGCGGACGGGCCCCTCCGCGTTCCCGCGCCGCACCCCCGGAGGGGTCCGCGCGGGGACGGAACCGTACGGCGCACGACTCCGGGGCCGGCCGCAGCCCGGAACGGCCGCTCAAAGCGTCCCTGGCCCGCCAGAACCCCGGCGTCGTGCGCGAAGGCCGTCGAGGACGACGACCCTTCCCGGGGCCCGCCGGAGCCCCGTCGGCGACAGCCGATGGAAGCGCGGGGGCACGTTGCCGTTCAGCGTGCCCCCGCCCATCGGAAAAACTGCCGCACTACCAACCTAAGACGTATCAGGGTGCGAGAAGTTACGCCCGGGGGGTGTGAGCTGCCTCTCGCCACGCTCCGTGTGCGCGTCGTACCCCGCCCATATCACACCTTCTCTCGCGCGGTACGTCACCCTCCCCGCAGTCACGGCAACCGAGCGTGATAGGAATCGTGGCATTCCGGTACGGACCGCCACGCACACTCGCAGCGCGGCGGCGGAACTGGGGAGGGAGTACGCAGATGGCCAGGAACGTCGTCGTCACCGGCGGTGGCACGGGAATCGGGTACGAAGTCGCGCGGCGGTTCGCCGAGGCGGGCGACCGCGTGGTGATCGTGGGCCGCCGCCGCGCGGTCCTGGAGAAGGCCGCGGCCGACCTCGGGGCGGGCGTCACCCCGCTGGTGTGCGACCTCGCCGACCCGGACGCGGTGGAGGACGCGCTGCGCGAACTGCCCGAGCGGATCGACGTCCTGGTCAACAACGCCGGCAGCCGGGAGACCGTGGTCGGCGGCGGGCCGCACGCCCTGCTCGCGCGCTGGCGCGGCGACTTCGAGCGCAACGTGCTGACCGTGGTGCTGCTCACCGAGTCGATCCGCGACCGGCTCACCCCCGGCTCCGGCCGGGTGGTCACCATCAGCTCCATCGCCGCCCTGCGCGGGGCCGGCTCCTACGGCGCGGCGAAGGCCTCGCTGCACGCCTGGAACCACTTCCTGGCCGCCCAGTTGGGCACCTCGGGCATCACCGCCAACATCGTCGCGCCGGGGACGGTCAGCGGCACCGAGTTCTTCGGGCCGCGACTGGACGAGGCCGAGGTGGCCCGGCGGGCGGCCCGCACCCTGCTCGGCCGGATCGGGGAGACCGGTGAGGTCGCCGCGGCGGTGCACTTCCTCGCCTCGCCCGAGGCCGGGTTCATCACCGGTGAGATCCTGCACTGCAACGGCGGCGAGCTGCTGGGGCGTTGACGTACGGCGAGGGGCCCGGGCCGATGGCGGTCCGGGCCCCTCGTGCGTGTCCCGGAGTCCGTGTCCCGGGGCTTCCGGGCGTGCCGACAGGCCCGCTCAGGCGGGTCGGAAGCGGCGCAGGCGCAGGCTGTTGGTGACCACGAAGACCGAGGAGAAGGCCATCGCCGCCCCGGCGATCATCGGGTTGAGCAGCCCGGCCGCGGCCAGCGGCAGGGCGGCGACGTTGTAGCCGAACGCCCAGGCCAGGTTGCCCCTGATGGTGGCGAGTGTCCTGCGGGCGAGCCGGATGGCGTCGGCCGCCGCGCGCAGGTCGCCGCCGACCAGGGTGAGGTCGCCGGCCTCGATCGCGGCGTCGGTGCCGGTGCCCATCGCCAGCCCGAGATCGGCCTGGGCGAGGGCGGCGGCGTCGTTGACGCCGTCGCCGACCATCGCGACGACCCCGCCCTCGGCCTGCAGCCGCCTGACCGTCGCGACCTTGTCCTCGGGGAGCACCTCGGCGATCACGTCCTGCGCGGGGATGCCGACCTCGGCCGCGACCGCCTCGGCGACCGTCCGGTTGTCGCCGGTCAGCAGCACCGGGCGCAGGCCCAGCGCGCGGAGCCGGGCGACCGCCTCGGCACTGGTCGGCCTGACCGCGTCGGCGACCTCCAGGACGGCCCGCGCCTCGCCGTCCCAGCCGACCGCGACCGCGGTGCGGCCGGCCGCCTCGGCGGCGGCCTTGGCGCGGGCCAGGGAGGGCGGCAGGTGCAGTGCCCGGTCGGCGAGCAGGGCCTCGTGCCCGGCGACCACCGCGCGGCCCGCCACGACGCCCTCCACGCCCCGGCCGGGGACGTTGCGGAAGCCCTCGACCGGCGGCAGTTCGCCCGTCCTCTCGACGGCGGCCGCGGCGACGGCGGCGGCGATCGGGTGCTCGGAGGCGTGTTCGACGGCGCCGGCCAGCCGAAGTGCCTCGGTCCGGTCGACGCCCTCGGCGGTGTGCACGGCGACCACGGCCATCCGGCCGGTGGTGACGGTGCCGGTCTTGTCCAGCACGACGGTGTCCACCGCGCGGGTGGTCTCCAGGACCTCCGGGCCCTTGATCAGGATCCCGAGCTGGGCGCCGCGGCCGGTGCCCACCATCAGCGCGGTCGGCGTGGCCAGGCCGAGCGCGCAGGGGCAGGCGATGATCAGGACGGCCACGGCCGCGGTGAAGGCCTCGGTGGGGCTGTCGGTGACCAGCAGCCAGGTGACCAGGGTGGTCAGGGCGATCAGGATCACCGCGGGGACGAAGACGGCGGAGATCCGGTCGGCCAGCCGCTGGGCGGCGGCCTTGCCGTTCTGGGCCTCCTCGACCAGCTCGGCCATCCGGGCCAGCCGGGTGTCGGCGCCGACCCGGGTGGCCTCGACCACCAGGCGCCCGCCGGCGTTGACGGTGGCGCCGGTGACGGGGTCGCCGGCGGCGACCTCGACCGGGGCGGACTCGCCGGTCAGCATCGAGGCGTCCACCGCGGAGCTGCCCTCGACCACCACGCCGTCGGTGGCGATCTTCTCGCCCGGGCGGACCACGAAGCGCGTGCCGACGGCCAGCCGGTCCACCGGCAGGCGCACCTCGCGGCCGCCCTGCAGGACCGCGACGTCCTTGGCGCCGAGGTCGAGCAGCGCGTGCAGTGCGGCGCCCGCCCGGCGCTTGGAGCGGGCCTCCAGCAGGCGGCCGAGCAGGATCAGCACGGTGACGGCGGCAGCGGTCTCCAGGTAGAGCGCGGAGGAGGCGTCGGCGTCGCCGACGGAGAGCGAGAAGTCGTGGTGCATCCCGGGCAGGCCGGCGTGGCCCCGGAACAGCGCCCAGACCGACCAGCCGAAGGCGGCCAGGGTGCCGAGCGAGACCAGGGTGTCCATGGTCGCGGCGCCGTGCTTGAGGTTGGTCCAGGCGGCGCGGTGGAACGGCAGGCCGCCGTACACCACGACCGGGCCGGTGAGCGCGAAGGCCAGCCACTGCCAGTCGGTGAACTGCAGGGCCGGGACCATCGACAGCACGACCACCGGGATGCCGAGGACGGTACTGATCAGCAGCCGGTCGAGCAGGGGGTCGGGCTGCTCGGGACGCGCCGATCCGGTCCCGGTGTCGGGGCCGGCCGGCTCGGCGGCGGCGGGCGCCGGGGGCGGGGGCAGCTCGGCGGTGTAACCGGTGCGCTCGACCGTGGCGATCAGCTCCGCCACCGTCACCCCGGGGCCGTAGTCGACCCGGGCCTTCTCGGTGGCGAAGTTGACGGTCGCCTCGACGCCGTCCATCCGGTTGAGCTTCTTCTCGATCCGGGCCGCGCAGGAGGCGCAGGTCATCCCGCCGATCGACAGCTCGACCCGGTCCCGGGCCTCGACGTCGGGGGCGGACGTGCTCATGCGGATCAGCTCCTTGCTGGGGGTGTACGGCGGGGCCGCCGGTCGGGCCGCCGGGCGGGCCCCGCCGTACCTCGGTGGTTCAGGCGCTGCGGCCGACCAGCTCGTAGCCGGCCTCGTCGACGGCGGTGCGGACCTGCTCGTCGTCCAACGGGGCGGCGGAGGAGACCGTCACGGTCCCGGCCTTGGCGTCGGCGGCGACCTCGGTGACACCGGTCAGGGCGGAGAGCTCCTCGCTGATGGCCTTCTCGCAGTGGCCGCAGCTCATGCCGGACACGGTGTAGGTGATGGTGCTGGACATCGGGGCCTCCGGAGGTCGGTGCGGGTTCCTGTGCTGACGACTGTCGATGACTGCCGATGACACCATACCCCTGAGGGGTATTACCCGAAGGGGTGGGGGAGGTGGATCGAATCGTAGGCGACAGGGCGGGCGGGTGGGTGCCGTGATCGTCCCTTATGTTCGATATGTGTTTCCGATCCGCCGCGCCCAGTCACCCTCGGCACCCGAGGCAGCCGGACTGCCGCCGGACCGGCAGCGCGGCGCCCTGCTGGCCGCCGACCTCCAGGACGTGCCGCTGTGGCGGCGCGCCGCCCCGGCGCTGCTCGCTACCCTGCTGGTCGCGCTCGCGGACTTCCTCTCCGGCAAGGACCGCTACCTCGCCCCGCTGATGACCGTCGTACCGACCATCGCGGCCCTGACCCTGCGGCCCCGCGAGCTGCTGGCGGTCTGCGCGTTCGGACTGTTCGCGGTGTTCGGGCTCAGCCACTACGACGAGGTCGACAACATCAACGACGCGCGGTTCCTCTACGGCGCGATGGTCGGCTACCTGGTGGTGACGCTGTTCTCGGCCTGGGTCGCCGGGCTCCGGATGCGGCGCGCGGCGGCCTTCGCGGCCGTCAGCTCCGTCGCCGAGGCCGCCCAGCGGGCCCTGCTGCGGCTGCCGGGGCCGGTGGTGGGGCCGCTGCGGCTGGCCGTGCGGTACGTGTCGGCGGCGGACGCCTCGCGGATCGGCGGGGACCTGTACTCCGTCCTGGAGACGCCGCACGGCACCCGGGTCGCGGTCGGGGACGTCCGGGGCAAGGGGCTGGCGGCGGTGCAGACCGCGGCGGTGGTGCTGGGCGCGTTCCGCGAGGCCGCGTACGACGAGGCCGGGCTGCGGGGCGTCGCGGCGCGGGTCGAGGCCAGCGTCGAACGGCACGTTCCGGACGGCGAGTTCACCACGGCGCTGTTCGCGGAGTTCCGCGCGCCCGGGGAGATGGAGCTGCTGCAGTACGGGCACGTGCCGCCGATCCGGGTCGACGGCGAGGGGCGGGCGATCCTCCTGCACGCGCCGGACCCGTGGGTCCCCCTGGGCCTCGGCCGGCTGGCCGCGGGGGAACCGACCAGCTGGGGGCAGCCGTTCGGGCCGGAGGACGTGCTGGTGCTCTGCACGGACGGGGTGATCGAGGCGCGGCACCGGACGACCGGGGAGTTCTACCCGCTGGCGGAGCGGGTGGGGGCGCTGGTGCGGGGAGCTGCGCGCTCGGCGGGGGAGCTGGAGGCGGCGGTCGGGCGGGTGTACGGGGACCTGCTGGCGCACACGGGCGGGGAGCTTCGGGACGACGCGTTGCTGCTGCTGATCGCGCGGACGGACGGCTGATCGGCGGTTTGGGGTGCGGTCGGCAGCCCGGGAGGCCGGAGTGCGTTCAGGCGGTGGTGGTGTCGGCGAGGGCGCGGAAGACGAGGGCGGTGGAGGTGGCGCCCGGGTCCTGGTGCCCGATGCTGCGTTCGCCGAGGTAGGAGGCACGGCCCTTGCGGGCCCGGAGGGGGACGGTGTCGCGGGCGCCCTGCTCGGCGGCGTCGGCGGCCGGGGCGGCGGCCTCGGCCAGGGTGGCACCGGTGGCGGCCGCGGCGCGGAAGGCGGCCAGCGCCGGGGTCCAGGCGTCCACGATGGTCTTGTCCCCGGGCTCGGCCTTGCCGAGGAGACGCACGGCGTCCAGTCCGGCGGACAGGGCCTCGGCGACGGTGGCCGGGGCGGCTGGCTCGGGCAGGGCGGCGCCCATGGCGCGGAAGGCCTTGCCGTAGAGCGGGCCGGAGGCGCCGCCGACCTTGGAGATGAGCGTGGTGCCGGTCTTGGTGAGGACGGCGCCGGGGCCGGTCGGGTGCAGGCCGTCGAGGGCGGCGAGGGCGGCCGTGAAGCCGCGCCGGAGGTTGCTGCCGTGGTCGCCGTCGCCGATCGCGGAATCCAGTTCGGTGAGCCGGGACTGCTCCTGGTCGACGGCCGCGGCGACGGCGCGGATCCAGGCCTCGGCCAGTGCGGTGTCGAACGGCCGGGAGTCGAACGCCGGGGTGTCGGGGTCCATCGCGAATCCTCCTCAGGCCCGCTTGAGGGCGGGGGTGTCGACCGGGGCGTCCCAGAGTTCCAGCAGCTGGGCGTCGGCCTTGGTGAGGGTGAGCGAGAAGCCCGCCATGTCCAGGCTGGTGACGTAGTTGCCGACCAGGCTGCGGGCCACCCCGATGCCGCGCTCGGCGAGCCGGGCGGCGACCTCGCCGTAGACCACGTACAGCTCCAGCAGCGGGGTGGCGCCCAGGCCGTTGAGCAGGGCGATCACCTCGTCGCCCGGGGTCAGGTGGTGGTCGGTCAGGATGGTCTCGACGACCTCGGCGGCCAGCTCGCGGGCCGGGCGGAGCTTCTCGCGGCGGCGGCCGGGTTCGCCGTGGATGCCGACGCCGACCTCGATCTCGTCCTCGGGCAGGTCGAAGCCGGGCTTGCCGGCGGCCGGGACGGTGGCGGCGGTGAGCGCGATCGCGAAGGAGCGGGAGGCGGCGTTGACCCGCTCGCCCAGGGCGGCCACCTCGTCCAGCGGGGCGCCGCGCTCGGCCAGCGCGCCGGCGGTCTTCTCGACCAGGACGGTCGCGCCGGTGCCCCGGCGGCCGGCCGTCCAGGTGGAGTCCTCGACCGCGACGTCGTCGTTGACCAGGACGGTGCGGACCTCCAGACCCTCCTCGGCGGCGAGTTCGGCGGCGAGCTCGAAGTTCATCACGTCGCCGGTGTAGTTCTTCACGACGAAGACGACACCGGCGCCGTTCTCCACGGCCTTGGCGGCGGCCAGCATCTGGTCCGGGACGGGCGAGGTGAACACCTCGCCCGGGCAGGCGGCGTCGAGCATGCCGGGGCCGACGAAGCCGCCGTGCAGCGGCTCGTGGCCGGAGCCGCCGCCGGAGATCAGCGCGACCTTGGGCCCGGCCGGGCGAGCGGCCCGGGTGATCACCCGGTTCGGGATGTCCACCGTCAGCTCCGGATGGGCGGCGGCGACTCCGGCCAGGGCGTCCTCCAGGACCCCCTCCGGGGTGTTGATCAGCTTCTTCAACGCTCTTCGCTCCCTTGGTGAGGACGCTACGGCCGTCAACGCTGCTGACCCGACGCTACGCCAGACGGGGGTGATGGGCACGGGATGCGACACGCGCGTTTCCGGTCACCCTCCCGGAGCAGTGGGCGCGGCCCGTAGGGTCGTCGGCATGAGCGGAAACGTGGGCATCGTCCTGGTCTCGCACAGCGCCCGGCTCGCGGAGGGGCTGCGCGAGCTGCTCGCCGAACTCGCCCCGGACGGCGTGCGGGTGGTGGTCGCCGGCGGGACGGAGGACGGCGGGCTCGGCACCAGCTACGACCTGATCGCCGGGGCGATCGCGCAGGCGGACGGCGGGGCGGGCGTGGTCGTGCTGCCGGATCTCGGCAGCTCGGTGCTGACCGCCGTCACCGTCCTGGAGGACGAGCCGCGTCCGGGCGTGCGGCTGGTGGACGCGCCGTTCGTGGAGGGCGCGGTGGCCGCCGCCGTCACCGCCTCGGCCGGCGCGGGGCTGGCCGAGGTGGTCGCGGCGGCCGAGGACGCACGCTCCTTCCGGAAGCTGTAGGGGCACGAGCCGGCGGCGTCACTTCGCGTCGGCGTAGCAGTCCACCACCGCCGTGGTCAGCGGGAAGCGCACGGGGGTGTCGCCGAAGACCAGCCGGCGGGCCTCGTCGGCGGCCTCGGCGACGGCGGCGGCCACCTCGTCGGCGAGGTTGGCCGGGGTGTGCACCATCACTTCGTCGTGCTGGAAGAACACCAGGTGCGGGCGGTCCGCCGGGCCGGCCGCGGGCAGTTCGGCGAGCCGTCGGCGCAGCGCCGCGAGCAGGGCGAGGGCCCAGTCGGCGGCGCTGGCCTGGATGACGAAGTTGCGGGTGAAGCGGCCCCGGGCGCGGGCGGTGCGGCCGCCGGCCTCGCCCGCCGTGTCGGCTTCGGTCAGGTCGAGGAAGTCGGCGGAGGCCGGCGGGCAGACCCGGCCGAGCCGGGAGGCGACCACGCCGCCGTCCTCGCCGGTGCGGGCGGCGGCCTCGACGTAGCCCATCGCGGCCGGGTAGCGGCGGCGCAGGGTGTTCAGCAGCGGGCCGATGTCGCCGCTGGTCTGCCCGTACATGGCACCGAGCAGGCCGAGCTTCGCCTTCTCCCGGTCGCCCTGGAAGGCGGTGGCGGCGAGCGCCTCGTACAGGTCGCCGCCGGCCGCCGTGCGGGCCAGCCCGGCGTCCTGGGAGAGCGCGGCGAGCACCCGGGGCTCCAGCTGGGCGGCGTCGGCGACCACCAGCAGCCAGCCCGGGTCGGCGACCACGGCCCGGCGCAGGATGCGCGGGATCTGCAGGGCGCCGCCGCCGCGGCTGGCCCAGCGGCCGGAGACCACGCCGCCGACCACGTACTCGGGCCGGAAGCGGCCGCCGCGGGCCCAGGCGTCCTGCCAGGCCCAGCCGTGTGCGACGTGGATCCGGGCGAGCTCCTTGTAGCGGACGAGCAGCCGGGCGGCCGGGTGGTCGATGCCCTTGAGCTCCCAGGAGCGGGTGGAGCCGAGCGGGATGCCCGCGTCGGCGAAGGCGCGCAGCACCTGGGTGTGCGAGTCGGGGTTGAACGGTTTGGCGCCGAGGGCGTGCTGGAGCTCGACGGCGAGGTCGGCGAGCAGCCGGGGCTGGGTGCCGGGCACGGCGGGGCGGGGGCCGAGCAGTTCGGTCAGCAGCCGGTCGTGGACGTCGGTGCGCCAGGGCAGGCCGTCGTGTGCGATCTCCGCGGCCACCAGGGCGCCGGCCGACTCGGCGGCGACCAGCAGCCGGAACCGCTGCCGGGCGCCCGGCTCGGCGATCGCGGCGATCCGGCGCTGCTGTTCCGCGTGGACGGCGACCACGGCGGCCAGCGGGTCGGCGCCGGGGGGCAGTTGCAGCCGGTCGGGGGCGAACAGGGTGTCCTGGCCGTCGTCGGCGTCGGCCGGGCCTGGCTCGGCCAGGTCCGCCGGGACGGGCAGGCCGCGCAGCCGGCACCAGGCGGCGCCGAGCGAGCGCGGCGCGCCGAACCGGCCCTCGTGCGCCACCAGCAGCGCCTCGACCAGCCGCAGGTCGTGGCAGCGGGCGAGCCGGTCGGGCAGCCGCGCCAGCAGCGGGGCGTACGCGGAGTCGGCGGCGGCCCAGACCCAGCGGGTCTGCTCGGCGGCCTCCCGGGCGGCGACCGCGGCGGCGAGGTCGCGGACCGCCTCGGGCGGGCCGAGCGGGGCGCCCGCGTCGTCCAGCGGCTGGAGGCGGCCGCCGGGGCCGTGCGGGTCGGGCGCGAGGGCCGTCCTGGGTGCCACGGGGGCTGCTCCTCTCCGGCGCGCGGTCGGGCGTGCGGGTACGGGCACGGATGTGCGGGCTTACGGGTGTCCTGCGCTGACGTTAACGGGTGGGTACGACAACGGGCTCGGGCCGCATAGGCAGGGCGGGTGACACCGCGTATGGTCGGCGAAATGACCGAGAACCCGTTCTTCCAGCCCAGCACGCTGGACTACGAGCTGCCCCCCTTCGCGGAGATCCGGGAGGAGCACTACCTGCCCGCCTACGAGCGCGGGATGGCCGAGCAGCTGGCCGAGATCGCGGCGATCACCGCCGACCTGAGCCTGCCGACCTTCGAGAACACCCTGGTGGCCCTGGAGCGTTCCGGGGAGCTGCTGCGCCGGGTGGACGTGGTGTTCCGCAACCAGTCCTCCTCCGACACCACCGACCTGCTGGACGAGGTGGAGGCCAAGGTCAGCCCGCTGCTCGCCGCCCACCACGACGCTATCCACCTGGACCGCGCGCTGTTCGCCCGGATCGAGGCCCTGTACGGGAGCCGCACGGAGCTCGGCCTGGACCCGGAGTCGCTGCGCCTGCTGGAGCGCCGGTACACGGGCTTCGAGCGTTCCGGTGCCCGGCTGGGCGGGGCCGAGCAGGCCCGGCTGCGCGAGCTGAACGCCGAACTCGCCGCGCTGGGCACCACGTTCCAGCAGAACGTGAACGCGGAGACCCGGGCCAACGCGCTGGTCCTGGACTCCGCGGAGGAGCTGGCCGGGCTGTCCGAGGGCGCGATCGCCGGCGCCGCGGAGAACGCCCGGGTGCTCGGCCACGAGGGCGCGTACGTGCTGAGCCTGAAGAACACCTCCGGTCAGCCCGAACTCGCCCAGCTCACCGACCGCTCGGTGCGCGAGCGGCTGCTCGCCGCCTCGCTCGGCCGGGGCATCGAGGCCAACGGCCCGATCGCGATCCGGATGGCCGGGCTGCGCGCCGAGCGGGCCGCGCTGCTCGGGTACCCGAGCCACGCCGCGTACGTGGTGGCGGACGAGACGGCGGGCACGGTCGAGGCGGTCTCCGCCCTGCTGGCCCGGCTGGTCGGTCCGGCCGTGGCCAACGCCCGGCGGGAGGCCGCCGAGCTGGCCGCGGCGGCCGCCGCGGACGGGATCGGGGAGATCGCCGCGCACGACTGGGCCTACTACTCGGAGAAGGTCCGGCAGAGCTCCTTCCAGGTCGACGCGGCGGTGCTGCGCCCGTACTTCGAGCTGGAGCGGGTGCTGCGCGACGGTGTGTTCTTCGCGGCGAACCTGGCGTACGGCCTGAGCTTCACCGAGCGGCCGGACATGACGGCCCACCACCCGGACGCGCGGGTCTTCGAGGTGTTCGAGGAGGACGGCACCGCGCTGGGCCTGTTCATCGGCGACTTCCACGCCCGGGCGTCCAAGCGCGGCGGTGCCTGGATGGACTCGCTGGTCGAGCAGTCCGCGCTGACCGGGCAGCGTCCGGTGGTGCTGAACAACCTCAACATCCCGCTCCCGGCGCCCGGCGAGCCGGTGCTGATGTCCTGGGACGAGGTGCGCACGCTCTTCCACGAGTTCGGGCACGCGCTGCACGGGCTGTTCTCGGACGTGCGGTACCCGCTGTTCTCGGGCACCTCGGTGCCCCGGGACTTCGTGGAGTTCCCGTCGCAGGTCAACGAGATGTGGATGGTCCGGCCGGAGGTGCTGGCCAACTACGCCCGCCACCACGAGACCGGGGAGCCGCTGCCGGCCGGGCTGGTCGAGCGGATGACGGCGGCCGAGGGCTTCGGGCAGGGCTTCCGGACGGTGGAGTACCTGGCGGCCACGCTGCTGGACTGGGCCTGGCACACCGTGCCGCAGGGCGAGGAGATCGCCGACGCCGAGGAGTTCGAGTCCCGGGCGCTCGCGGCGGCCGGGGTCGGGGTGGACGCGATCCCGCCGCGCTACCGGACGGCGTACTTCCAGCACGTCTTCTCCAGCGGCTACAGCGCGGCGTACTACGCCTACATCTGGTCGGAGGTGCTGGACGCCGACACCGTGCAGTGGTTCGAGGGCAACGAGCGGCCGGTGCGGGAGAGCGGCGAGCTGTTCCGGCGCGAGCTGCTGGCGCGCGGGTTCAGCCGGGACCCGCTGGAGTCCTTCCGCGCGGTGGTCGGCCGGGCGCCGGAGACCGAGCCGCTGCTGGCCCGCCGGGGGCTGCTGTAACGCGGCCTCACCGGGCCGTGAGGGTGACCGTCACGGCGGTGCCCGGCCGGGCGTGCGGGAGCCGGATCCGTACGGCTCCCGCGTGTCCGTCCGCGGGCTGCTCGACCTCGACGCGGGCGTCGGCGGGGGAGACCGCGACGCTCGCGCCGTGCGGGAACGCGGCGGGCGGCAGGACGAGTTCGCTGCCGTTCCCGGTGCCGTCGGCGCTCCAGCGGACCGTGCCGCCGTCCGTGCGGACCCCGGTGCCGGCTACGGCGGCGGGGTACGGGCCGAAGGCGGGCTCGTCGCCGGGTGCGGGGTGCCCGGCCGGGTCGAGCGCGCAGTAGCCGCCGGTGCCCCGGCACCAGTACCACATCGTCCAGCCCTCGGCGAAGCCGTCCATCGCGGCGACCTGCCGGCGGACCAGCAGGCCGTTGCCCGGCGTGCGGGAGTTCGGCGGTCCCCACTCGCCGACCAGGACCGGCAGGCGGTGGGCGGCGGGGTAGGCGGTGATCGCGGCGGTGTACTGCTCGACGAAGCCGTCGGACGGGTCCCAGTCGGCGCCGTTCTCTACGGCGGTGGAGTAGAAGTGCGGCGCGTAGCCGAGCCGGGGTGCGCCGGGGCGGGGGTCGGTGAAGCCGGGCAGTCGCGTCGGCACGCCCTGGCCGACCAGGACCGTCGGTTCCACGAACAGCCAGGCGCGGGTGTCGGCCCGGCGCACGGCGGTGATCAGACGGCGGTACATGTCGGCCAGCCGGCCCTGTTCCAGGGCGGCGGAGGCGGCGGCCAGCACCGCCGGGTCGCTCGGGTCGCCGTCTACCGGGCCGAACGGCTCGTTGAACAGGTCGTACCCCAACAGCGAGCGGTGGCCGCGTAGTTCGCGGGCGAGCCGGGTGTCGAAGTCGGCCTGCCAGGCGCGCAGGTCGGGGTCGTCGTAGAGGTGGCGGAAGGCGGCCTGGACGGCGGGCTGGAAGTAGCCGGCGAACCAGTCGTCCGGGTCGGGGGTGAAGGGCAGGCCGTCGTCCCGGGTGGCCCAGACCGGGATGCCGTTGGTGCCGCCGCCGAACTTCGGTCCGTAGACGTCCTGGTGGAAGTCGACCAGGACGAGCAGGTTCAGGCGGTCGGCCCAGCCGAGGAGTTGCTGCAGGCGGTGCAGCTCGGCACCGTCGAGGTGGCCGCGCCGGGGCTCCAGCCTGGTCCAGGAGACCGGCAGCCGGACGAGCGTGAACCCCTGGGCGGCGATGGACCGGAGGTCGGCCTCGGTGGCCTCGGCGTACTTGTCGAGGTTGAAGCCGCGCAGCCCGAGCCGGCGGCCCCGGTCGTCGGTGAGGGCGGTGCGGCCCTCCGGGGACGTGGCCGTGCCGGTGGGGAAGCGCGCGGCCGTGGCGCCGGGAGTCGGACTCGGGGCGCCCTGGGCCGGGGCGGCGGTCAGTGCGGCGGTGGCGGCGAGCAGCAGGGCAACGGCGGTGCGGCGCAGGCGCATCGGGGACCTCGCACGGCGGGGGGTGGGGGCCCGATGATGCCCGTGCCGCCGCCCACCGCACAAGGGTCGTGCGCGACAAGGGTCGTGCGCGACAAGGGTCGTACGCGACAAGGCTCGTGTGTGAAAGGGGAGTTCGGCCGGCGGGAGGTCAGTCCGCGGCAGGCTCGGCCGGGGCGGTCGGCAGGACGGCGGTCGGCAGGTCCGCGGCGGCGGCCAGGCGGCCCCAGAGCAGGTCGGCCAGCGCCTGCACCATCCGGGTGCGCGAGCAGGGTTTGGTCTCCAGCCACCAGTCCCCGGCGGCCAGCACCATGCCGGTGATGCCCCGGCCCCAGGCCTCGGCGAGCAGGTCGCGGTCGGCGCCGAGGTCGACCTGGCTCTGCACGGCCCGGGTGATCTCCTCGGCGATCTGCCGGAGCGCGGGGGCGAGTGCGTTGCCGGCGCCGCTCGGGTCGCCCGGCTCGGGGTGGGTGAGCAGCCGGTAGACCTGGGGTCGGGCCTCGATCCCGGCGAGGTAGGTGTCCAGCACGTGCTCGACCCGGTCGCGGCGCTCCAGCGGCTCGGCGAGGGCGGCCCGGACGGCGGCCAGCAGGCCGCCGGTGTGCCGCTCGGTGAGGGCTCTGATCAGCCCGTTCCGGTCGCCGAAGTGCCGGTAGAGGATCGGCTTGGTGATGCCGGCCTCGGCGGCGATGGCGTTCATGCTGGCGGTGGGACCCTCGCGCTGGATGACCCGGTCGGCGGCGTTGAGCAGCTGCTCGCGGCGGGGCTCTCGGGACATGCGCTGCTCCTCGGAGGTGGGGGCTGACTCGGTATTGACACCGGTCACGGGCGTTGACACCGGTTACCAATCAGTAGCAGACTCCGACGATGTTACCCGAGGTAACACCCCGGTCGGCCGCACACGTCTTCGGAGGCAAGCACCCATGAGCAGCACGTTCTCGCTGGACCCGGGCGCGGACCAGCTCGCCGTACGCGACTGGCTGCACGGCTTCGCCGCCGACGTGATGCGCCCGGCCGCGGCCGAGTGGGACGAGCGCGAGGAGACCCCCTGGCCGATCATCCAGGAGGCCGCCAAGCTGGGCATCTACTCCCTGGACTTCTACGCCCAGCAGTACTTCGACCCCTCCGGCGTCGGCATCCCGATCGCGATGGAGGAGCTGTTCTGGGGCGACGCGGGCCTCGGGCTGTCCATCGTCGGCACCACCCTGGCCGCCGTCGCGGTGCTGGCCAACGGCACCGACGAGCAGATCGGCACCTGGACCCCGCAGATGTTCGGCACCCCCGACGACGTCAAGGTGGCCGCCTTCTGCTCCTCCGAGCCGGACGCCGGCTCCGACGTCTCCGCACTGCGCACCTGTGCGGTGTACGACGAGGCCAAGGACGAGTGGGTGCTCAACGGCACCAAGACCTGGGCCACCAACGGCGGGATCGCCGCCGTCCACGTGGTGGTCGCCACCGTCGACCCGGAGCTCGGCGCCAAGGGGCAGGCCTCCTTCGTCGTCCCGCCGGGCACGCCCGGGCTGAGCCAGGGCCAGAAGTTCAAGAAGCACGGCATCCGGGCCTCGCACACCGCCGAGGTGGTGCTGGACGGCGTCCGGGTGCCCGGCAGCTGCCTGCTCGGCGGCAAGGAGAAGCTGGACGAGCGGCTGGCCCGGGCCCGCGAGGGCGTCAAGCGCCCGGGCGGCCGGGGCAACGCGGCGATGGCGACCTTCGAGGCCTCCCGCCCGGCCGTCGGTGCGCAGGCGATCGGCATCGCCCGGGCCGCGTACGAGGTGGCGCTGGACTACGCGAAGACGCGCGAGCAGTTCGGCCGCCCGATCATCGACAACCAGGGTGTGGCCTTCCAGCTCGCCGACATGAAGACCCGGATCGACGCGGCCCGGCTGCTGGTGTGGCGGGCCTCCTGGATGGCGGTCAACAACCAGCCGTTCACCGCGGCCGAGGGCTCGATGTCCAAGCTGTACGCGGGCGAGACGGCCAAGTACGTCACCGCGCAGGCGATGCAGATCCTCGGCGGCAACGGCTTCACCCGGGAGTACCCGGTGGAGCGGATGCACCGGGACAGCGCGATCTACTCGATCTTCGAGGGCACCAGCGAGATCCAGCGGCTGGTGATCGCCCGGGCGATCTCGGGGATGCCGATCCGCTGAGCGGTGGGCGGCGGCCGACCGTCCCGCGCCGAACCCGTGGGGGGCTCGGCGCGGGACGGTCCGTCGTGACGGCTTCCCGGGGCTGCCGTCGTGACGGCTCCCCCCGGGGTTCAGAACCGGGGCGGGCGGCCCGCCAGGAACGCCGCGAGGCCCTCGTGGACGTCCGAGGCCTCGCGGGAGCGGCGCTCCCACGGCTCCAGCGCCTGCGCGGCCTGCTCCGGCGGGACGGACAGCGCGGCCTTGACGGCGCCGATGGTCTGCGGCGAGCGCTGCGTCAGCAGCCGGGCGAACTCCAGCGCGTTCCCGTCCAGTTCGGCGGCGGGGACGACCCGGTCGGCCAGGCCGATCACGGAGGTCCGCAGGCCCTGCACCAATTCGCCGGAGAACAGCAGGTACTTGGCCTGGGACGGGCCCACCAGCCGGGCCAGCCGCAGGGTCGGCACCGCCGGGTAGACCACGCCGAGCTTGGCCGGGGTGATGCCCATCCGCGCGTCGTTCGCGACGAACCGCAGGTCGCAGGCGACCGCCAACTGACAGCCGCCGCCGACGCACGCGCCGTGCACCACCGCGATCGTCGGGTGCGGGAAGGCTGCCAGGGCCTCCTCGGCGGCCACGTTGACGGCGTGGTAGTCGTCGGCGTGGTCCGGGTCGCCGTAGACCTCGGCGAGTTCGTCGATGTCCGCGCCCGCGCTGAAGGTGCCGGCGGCGCCGGTGACCAGCAGGACGCGGACGCCCGGCTGTTCGGCGATCCGGAACAGCAGCTTGGGCAGGGCCTGCCACATGGCCAGCGTGATCGCGTTGCGGCGCAGCGGGCGGGAGAACGTCAGTACCGCGACGCCGTCCTCACCGATGTGGGCGAGCAGGCCGTCGACGTCGGTGGGCAGCGGGGTGCGTCCCCGGGTGAGCAAGGGCTGGCCCTGGTCCATGCGTACCTCCGGATGATCGTGGTGCGCACACCTTCTCAGGGCGTGTCGGCGCAGTAGTCCCCGAGGCCCCGTTCGACCAGGGCGAAGGCGCGGTGGGTCGCGTCGAGCGCGGCGGGCAGGGCGTCCTCGGCGCGTTCGCCGGTCAGCATCCGGCGCTGGTTCTCGCCGGTCAGGGTCAGCCGGGCGGCCAGCAGTTGGGCGGCGGCGACCCTGGCGGTGAGCTCGTCGTGAGCCGGGTCCTGGGCGAGCAGTTCGGCGGCCAGCAAGGTTTGCGCCTTCTGGTCGAAGCCGGCGGTGGCGCGCATCAGCAGGGCCGGGGTCTGGTGGATCACCCGGACCGCGTTGAGCACGACCGGGTCGTCGCTCAGCCCGGTGGCCGGGTCGAACCGGCCCAGCGCGGCCAGGAAGTGCTCGCGCAGCGCCGCCACCGCCGAGGTGCCCGGGCCGCGCTCGCGCACCACCCGGGCCGGTTCGTCGAGGTGCTGCTCCATCGGGCTCATGACCAGGTCTTCCTTGGTGGGGAAGTAGTTGAAGACGGTCATCTTGGAGACGTCGGCGGCGGCCGCGATCTCCGCCACCGAGACCTGGTCGAAGCCCCGCTCGGCGAACAGCCCGACGGCGGTCCGCCAGAGCCGGATGCCGGTCTGGATCTTCTTGCGCTCACGCAGCGGGAGCGCGTCGAGGTCGAAGCCGTGATCGAGGCCGCGGCCGAAGCCGGAAGGGGACGCCATGGCCGAACTGTACCAGGAACAACGATTGATTCGGAACATAGATGTGCCTGGATGAAATATCGCCTGAGATCAAGGATTGACCGAGTCCAAAAATCCTGTCATGGTGGTGCCGTTCCCGCCGGACCGCACCGGCCCGGGACCGAACTCCGACGACCCTGGGGGGACTCGACGATGGCGCCCACCGCCCTGATGACACCGGTACAGCGCAAGCTGGGCATGCTGATCTGCCTGGTCACGATCGTGCTGGCCGTGCTCGACATGAACATCGTCTCGGCGGTGAGCGTGCCGATCGTCCGCGAGCTCGACCCCGTCCACGGCGTCGACCGACTGCCCTGGCTGGTCAGCGCGTTCGCCCTGGCCGCCACCGCGCTGCTGCCGCTCTACGGCAAGCTCTGCGACCTCTACGGCGCCAAGCGCGTACTGCTCGGCGCGGTCGGCGCCTTCCTGCTCGGCTCGGCGCTCTGCGGGGCCGCCCAGACGATGGAGCAGCTGATCGCCTTCCGGGCCGTCCAGGGCATCGGCGGCGGCGGACTGATGAGCGTCACCATGGTGGTCGTGGCCCACCTCAAGGACCCGGAGGACGCGGGCGGCGGCAGGGGCGGGGCGATGGGCGGGGTCGTCGCCGGCCTCGGCATGGCGATCGGCCCGCTGATCGGGGCGCTGTTCACCGACCACCTCAGCTGGCGCTGGATCTTCTACGTCAACCTGCCGCTCGGCCTGCTGGTCATGGTCGGCGCCGCCCTGGTGCTCAAGCTGCCGGCCTCGGCCGGGCGCCGCAGCCTGGACTTCCTCGGCGCGGCCCTCGCCGCCGCCTTCGCCACCGGGCTGCTGCTGGTCACCGAGTGGGGCGGCAAGGACTACGCCTGGACCTCCCCGGTGGTCCTCGGGCTGGCCGCCGCGACCCTGGCCGCGTTCGCGCTCTTCCTGTGGCGCCAGGCCACCGCGGCCGAGCCGGTGCTGCCGCTGTCGCTGTTCCGGATCCGCGCGGTGCGCCTCGGCTTCGCGATCCAGGGCCTGGTCGGGATGGCCATGACCGGCTCGATCGTCTACGTGATGATGTACCTGCAGATCGCCCGCGGCGTGGCCCCGACCTCGGCGAGCCTCTACCTCGTCCCGATGGCGGCCGGGATGACCGTGGTCGGCCTGCTGGTGGGCAAGCTGACCGCCCGCGGCCACCTGCCGCAGACCTTCCTGGTGGCAGGCGCCGGCCTCGCGGCGCTCGCCCTGCTCCTGCTCGGCCTCAGCGGGCCGACCACCGCGCTGTGGGTGGTGATGGCCGAACTCGCCCTGCTGGGATGCGGGTTGGGGCAGCTGATCGGCCAGCTGGTCATGCTGGTGCAGGAGGCCGCACCCGCCCACCAGCTCGGCGTCGCGACCACCGGGGTGCGCTTCTTCCAGACCCTCGGCAGCGCGCTCGGCGCGGCGCTGTTCGGCACCGTGCTGGCCCGGGTCTACGCGGCGGGCGAGCCCGGTGGGTCGTTCGGCGCGGTCCGTACCCTCGCCGGCGCCGCCCGCGATCACGCGCTGGGCAGCTTCACGGACGCCGTGGACGTGGTGTTCATGTCGGCCGGCGGGCTGCTGACGCTGGCGTTGCTGTTGGCGCTGCGGCTGCGGACGGCCGGGGGCGCGGGGGCCGGGTCGGTGGGGGAGCGTCCCGAGGAGCAGCGGCCGGTGCTCGCGGCCTGAGCGGCCGAGCGGCTTGGGTGGCCTGAGCGGCCGAGCGGCTTGGGTGGCCTGAGGGGCTCGATCGGCCCTAACGGCCGGGAGGCCCGGAACGACCCGGGGTGGCAGGGGCCCGGTGGACCGCAGGGGAGTCCACCGGGCCCCTTGCCGTGTCCGCTCCCGCCGTCCCGGCTCCGGGCCGGGTCCTGCCGGGTGCTCAGGCCCGGGCGGACCACTCGTGGGCCAGGATCGCCCAGATCTCCTTGTCGAGGCGGACCCCGTTGTGCAGGTACCACTCGCGCAGCACGCCGTCCCGCTTCATGCCGACCCGCTCGGCGACGGCGCGGCTGCGGGCGTTGACGGAGGTGCACCACCACTCGGCCCGGTGCAGGCCGCGGGTGACGAAGGCGTAGTCGAGCAGCTGTCCGACGGCGGCGGTGATCAGGCCGCCGCCCTGGCCGGCCGGCTCGGTCCAGGCGCCGATCTCGCAGACGCCGGACTTGGTGTCGAAGCTGACGAACATCACGCCGCCGACCAGCGTGCCGTCCCGCCAGATGCCGAAGATCCGCTTCTGGTCGGCGGCCTGGCCGTCGGCGTAGCGCTGCAGGGTGGCGCGGGCGGAGTCCAGGTCGGTGGAGAAGGTGGCCCAGGGGATCCACGGATCGGTGTGGGCGCGGGCCCGGTCGATGTGGGCCAGGAACTCGGGGGCCTGCCACGGTTCCAGCGGGCGCAGTTCGGCGTGGTCGGTGAGCTGTACGGCAAACACGGGCGGGCCTTTCGGGGGCGGTGCACGGGCTGGTCGGAATCATTCATAACAAACGTTTGGTATGTACGATAGCCCCCATGACACCGGCCCGTGGAGACCATGACGCCCGCCGCTCGGAAGTGTCCGAGGGGGTGTGGCGGGTGCTCTCCACCCGCGGCTTCGAGGGGCTGACCCTGCGCGCGGTGGCCGCCGAACTGGGCGCCTCCACGGGACTGTTGACGCACTACTTCCCGAACAAGCGGGCGCTGCTGAGCCACGCCCTGGAGGAGCTGGACCGGCGCTCGGGCGAACGGCCCCGGCGCACCGCGCCCGCCGACGGCAGCCCGCCGCCGCCCGCCGGGCTGCCCCGGCTGCGGGCGGCGCTGCTCGACGTCCTGCCGCTGGACGCGGACGCCGCGGCCGGCAACCGGATCTGGGTCGGCTCCTGGGACCACGCCCTGGCCGACCCGCAGCTGGCGGACGCGCACGCGGGCCGCTACGCCCGCTCGCGGGTGGCGCTCACGGAGATCGTCGCAGACGCCCAACGGCTCGGAGAGCTCCCGGCGCAGGCCGACCCGGCCGAAGTCGCCGCCGGCGCGCAGGCCTTCGTGCTCGGGCTGGTGGTGCAGGCGCTGTTCGCCCCGGGGGAGTTCCCGCCGGAGCGACAGATCGCCCTGCTGGACGCACATCTGGCCGGGCTGGCGGACTGACCGGCCCCGGGTGGGCCGACCGGCCCCGGGCGCCCGCCGGATTGCTCCCGGGTGGGGGATTCGCCCGGGATTCCGCCGTTCGCCGAGTCCGGCGGGATCGCCCGAACCGTTCGATTCCGGAACCGGCGGCATTGGCCGTGGTTTTCGCAGCGGCCATGACACGGATTGTCACGGGTTATGCGCGGTGGGTGCTTGACATTACCGGGCGGACCGGCGCGACTACGCATGGTCGCGATTGGCGCGATGGCCTGCGGGAATTTGCGGGATGGTGCCCCCAGCAGGATTCGAACCTGCGACCTACCGCTTAGAAGGCGGGTGCTCTATCCGCTGAGCTATGGGGGCGGGGCGGGCGACGCCCAGGGGTGGGCGTGACCGTGGCCGGGATCGGGCGACGAGCGCCGGGGCGCGCGTTGTCCGGCCCGTACCTGAGGGTGGGGGTGGGGGTGGTGGGCCCTCGCCCTGTCGGGGACAGGATAAGGGTGTCCAGTTCCTCGGCCGGGTGTGACGACACCGTCGTCGGTGTGTCGGTTCGGTGGAGCGGTCCGATAATCGCAGGTGAAGGCCGTGCGTGCAGCGGTCTGGGAGTGTTCCGCGCCGGACGTTGTGCAGTCGTTACGGGGCTGCCTCCTCACCCGTTATGGATTCGACACGGAGAATGTGCCGCCGACGGCGCGGGTGGGGGGCGGTAATGGCGGTTCCGTCGGTCGGATGACGTGCGCGGACGGCCTCCGGCGGGTGTTCCGGCGCGCGCCGCGCGGGGCGGCGATCAGCGGGTTTGTTGTCATGGCCGCGAAGAGATGGGGTCGAAGCGACCCCCGAAGGCTGAAATTCACCCCTGCGAGTGACAACTGTTCCACGGCGGCCGAGTTATCCACAGGATTTCGGAAGTCACTGGCCCGGATTTCTCCCGAAGTGCACGCTCAAGGCGCACCGGTCGATTCCGTACGGTGCATCGGCGAGAACGGAGAGTGTGCCGTGAACGAGGCTCATGTGACGGTGGTCGGCAATGTCGCGACGGAGGTGAGCTACGGGGAAACCGCCGGCGGGGTGCCGATGGCCAACTTCCGGCTCGGCTGCACCGAGCGCCGGTACGACCGGCAGCGCGAGTGCTGGGTGGACGGCGAGACGCAGTGGGTGACGGTGACGGCCTGGCGGGCGCTGGCGGTGAACCTGATCGGCTCGCTGGCCAAGGGCGATCCGGTGTTGGTGAGCGGTCGGTTGCGGGTGCGGGAGTGGGTGGACGGGGACGCGAAGCGCAGTCGGGCCGAGATCGACGCCCGATCGGTCGGGCACGATCTCACCCGCGGCACCTCGGCGTTCCGGTGGGCGACCGGAGTGCGCGGGCAGCCCCCGGGCGGTGCGGGGCGGGCCGGGGCGGAGTGCGGGGGCGAGCCGGTGCCGGAGTGGATCGTGAGCGCACTGGAGGCGCGCAGGGCTGCCGCGGTCGCCCCGGCACCCGGCCTGCGGGCGTTGCCGCCGGGTGCGCCGTCGCTGACGGACGGGCAGGGAGAGGTGTCCGAGGGGGAGTCGGGAGGTGACGGATCGGGTGCGCTGAACTGACCGGTCGGTGACCCTTCTCTGTCGACAAATATGTTGATCGAGAAGGCTGTTGTACCCGTACGTGCAATCCGGACCGGATAACGGAAAGTGGGCGGAAACTTTCTGTCCCACCGTCAGCTTGTGTGGAATCTGAGGGGGTTGATAACGATACAGATACGGAATCGTCCTGATTTCGCATGGGGGTTTCGGGGCCCCTGGGGGTCAATAGGATTCGTCTGGTTCATACCCGCAGCAGTGCCACAGGGGGCACGCGCGGCACGGCAAGTCGGCAGGTCGCGCCAACGGTGCGGCCTGTCCCGGAGGGATCCCAGATGTTCCAGAGGCAGGGGCGGAGTCTGTCCCGGATAAGCACTGTCATGCTCACGACCAGCTTGGCGCTGGGCGGAAGCCTGTTCGCAGCCGGTGCGGCGGTCGCGGCGGACACCCCGGGTTCGGGTGTGACCGCCGTGGTGCAGAACACCATGCTCGGCGAGAAGATCGACGTCGAGGGCGAGGGCACCGTCGACGGCGGCCTGTTCACCCTCAAGACCGCCGACGGTGAGCTGCAGACCTACTGCATCGACTTCGGCTTCCCGGTGGACATCCGGAAGAAGATCCAGTACCAGGAGTCCGACTGGGCCTCCAGCTCCCTCGGCGACAAGAACAAGGTCGAGGCCGCCGCCAAGATCCGCTGGATCCTGGAGAACTCCTTCCCCCAGGTCAAGGACCTCACGGCGCTCGCCAAGGCCGCCGGTGCCGGCAGCCTGACCCCGGAGGACGCCGCCGCGGGCACCCAGGCCGCGATCTGGAAGTACTCGGACAACAAGAACGCCGTCCCGCACAGCGACAACGCCAAGAAGCTCCGCGACTACCTGACCGGCACCGCCAACAAGGGCATCGCCGCGGAGCCGAAGCCCTCGCTGACCCTCAGCCCGGACTCGGTCTCCGGCAAGTCGGGCGCCAAGCTCGGCCCGTTCACGCTCAACTCCAGCGCCTCCGAGGTCAAGCTCTCCGTCACCGGTGACGCCGCCGACAAGGTCAAGCTGCTGGGCGCGGACAACAAGCCGGTCGGCGGCTCGCTGGCCGGTCCGATCGCCAAGGACACCCAGCTGTTCCTGGACGTGCCGGCCGGCACCCCGGACGGCTCGGTCACGGTGAACGCCAGCGCCGCCACCGTGGTGCCCAGCGGCCGTGTCTTCCTCAGCAAGGGCTACACCCGTGAGGAGCACAGCCAGACCATGATCCTGGCCGGCTCCACCAAGCTCAACGTCGCCGACGCCGCCAAGGCCACCTGGAAGCAGGGCAAGGGCGCGCTGATCGACAGCACCGCCAAGGTCGAGTGCGCCAACGGCGGCGTGCGCGTCTCCGTCACCAACGGTGGCGACGAGGCCGGCACCGTCACGGTCGGCAAGCAGCAGCTGACCGTCCAGCCGGGCAAGACCGAGAGCGTGCTCGTCCAGGTCGCCGAGAAGACCGGTTACGACATCACCGTCACCGGCCCGAACGGCTACAGCCGCGAGTTCAAGGGTGTCCTGGACTGCAAGACCGGCACCGGCACCACGCCGACCCCCGGCCCGTCCACCCCGGCTCCGTCGGGCACCCCGACCGGCAGCCCCTCGGGCACCCCGAGCACCGGCGCCGGCCACCCGACCCCGGCTCCGACCAGCACCGCCCCGGGCACCGGTGGCCTGGCCCAGACCGGTGCCAATGACTCGACCCCGATCCTCGCCGCCGTCGCCGGTGGCCTGGTCGTGGCCGGTGGCGCCGCCGTCTTCGTCCTGCGCCGCCGCGGCCGCCACGGTCGCACCACCGCCTGACCCGCTCCACGGGCCCCGAGGCACTGACCTCCTGAAGCCCTGAGTACAGAAAGGCCCGGTCCCCGCTCGCTGCGGGGGCCGGGCCTTTCTGCCGGGGGGAAGCGAAGCCGCCGCCCGCCGGGACTCGGCACGTTCTGCACGGACGGGGCGAAGCGACCGCCCGGCGGACCTGCGGAACTCGGCGAGGTCGGCGCCGGACGGGCCCGGGATACCCCCGAGGGGCACCCCGGCGGTTCGGGGCCCGCGGCCGGGTGCGGCACAATGGAAGGCTGCAAGCCGAATTACTCCCGACGACGCCGGAGCGATCTCACGTGGCGGAATACATCTACACGATGCGCAAGGTGCGCAAGGCTCACGGAGACAAGGTCATCCTTGACGACGTGACGCTCAGCTTCCTCCCCGGAGCGAAGATCGGCGTCGTGGGCCCCAACGGTGCCGGTAAGTCCACCGTGCTGAAGATGATGGCCGGCCTGGAGCACCCCTCCAACGGCGACGCCTTCCTCTCGCCCGGCTTCACCGTCGGCATGCTCCTCCAGGAGCCGCCGCTGGACGAGTCCAAGACCGTCCTGGAGAACGTCGAGGACGGCGTAAAGGAGATCAAGGGGAAGCTCAACCGCTTCAACGAGATCGCCGAGCTGATGGCGACCGACTACTCGGACGCCCTGCTGGACGAGATGGGCAAGCTCCAGGAGGACCTGGACCACGCCGAGGCCTGGGACCTGGACGCCCAGCTGGAGCAGGCCATGGACGCCCTGGGCTGCCCGCCCGGCGACTGGCCGGTCACCAAGCTCTCCGGTGGCGAGAAGCGCCGCGTCGCGCTCTGCAAGCTGCTGCTGGAGGCCCCCGACCTGCTGCTGCTCGACGAGCCCACCAACCACCTGGACGCCGAGTCGGTGAACTGGCTGGAGCAGCACCTGGAGAAGTACAAGGGCACCGTCGTGGCCGTCACCCACGACCGGTACTTCCTCGACAACGTCGCCGAGTGGATCCTGGAGCTCGACCGCGGCCGCGCCTACCCGTACGAGGGCAACTACTCCACGTACCTGGAGACCAAGCAGTCGCGTCTGAAGGTCGAGGGCCAGAAGGACGCCAAGCGCGCCAAGCGGCTCAAGGAAGAGCTGGAGTGGGTCCGCTCCAACGCCAAGGGCCGCCAGGCGAAGTCCAAGGCCCGTCTGGCCCGCTACGAGGAGATGGCGGCCGAGGCCGACAAGATGCGGAAGCTGGACTTCGAGGAGATCCAGATCCCGCCGGGCCCGCGCCTGGGCAGCGTCGTCATCGAGGTCGAGAACCTCAACAAGGCCTTCGGCGAGAAGGTCCTGATCGACGACCTCAGCTTCACCCTGCCGCGCAACGGCATCGTCGGCATCATCGGCCCGAACGGCGCCGGCAAGACCACCCTGTTCAAGATGCTCCAGGACCTGGAGACCCCGGACAGCGGCACGGTCAAGGTCGGCGAGACGGTCAAGATCAGCTACGTCGACCAGTCGCGCGCCAACATCGACCCGAAGAAGACCCTCTGGGAGGTCGTCTCCGACGGTCTGGACTGGATCAACGTCGGCCAGGTCGAGATGCCGTCCCGCGCCTACGTGTCGGCCTTCGGCTTCAAGGGCCCGGACCAGCAGAAGCCGGCCGGCGTGCTCTCCGGCGGTGAGCGCAACCGCCTGAACCTGGCGCTCACCCTCAAGCAGGGCGGCAACCTGCTGCTCCTCGACGAGCCCACCAACGACCTCGACGTCGAGACGCTCTCCTCGCTGGAGAACGCCCTGCTGGAGTTCCCCGGCTGCGCCGTGGTCATCTCCCACGACCGTTGGTTCCTGGACCGGGTGGCCACCCACATCCTCGCCTACGAGGGCGAGAGCAAGTGGTTCTGGTTCGAGGGCAACTTCGAGTCCTACGAGAAGAACAAGATCGAGCGGCTCGGCTCCGACGCCGCCCGTCCGCACCGGGCCACGTACAAGAAGCTGACCCGAGGCTGACACCCAGTCGTCACAACGGCCCGGCAGACTGCCCTCCGGGGCGGCCTGCCGGGCCGCGGCCCGTCGCCCCGCCCGTCGCCTCCGAGGGGACGGCGGCGGGCGACCGGAACCGAGGAGAACACCCGTGGCCCGCCACATCTACGCCTGCCCGCTGCGCTGGTCCGACATGGACGCCTTCGGGCACGTCAACAACGTGGTCTTCCTGCGCTACCTGGAGGAGGCCCGGATCGACTTCATGTTCACCCAGGCCGCCGCGGCCGGCGCCGGGGAGTTCGCGGGCGGCTCGGTGGTGGCGCGCCACGAGATCGACTACAAGCGCCCGCTGGTGCACCGGCCGCACCCGGTCACCGTCGAGACCTGGGTGACGAAGATCGGCGGCGCCTCGCTGACCGTCTCGTACGAGATCAAGGACGTCGCCGAGGACGGCACCGACGTCGTGTACGTCCGGGCGTCCACCGTGGTCGTCCCCTACGACCTGGCCGAGGGCCGGCCGCGCCGGATCTCGCCCGTGGAGCGGGAGTTCCTCGGCCGCTTCATGGACGAGGCCGCCGCCGAGAAGGCCGCGGTCGTGCCCGCCGCGGTCGTGCCCGCCGCGGTCTGACCGCCACATGATGATTCGAGCTGAGCTGCGTTGACCGTGACCGCCCGCCTCGCCCTGACCGACGCCGGGGAGGCCGCCGACCTCTCCGCCTTCCTGCTGCGCCTGTTGCGCTTCGACAAGGCGGCGGCCGTCCGCCTGCAGGCGGTGGGGCCGGGCGAAGGGGACGGCGTGCTGGCGGTCTTCGGGCGGCTGCCGCTGGGCGGTTCGGGCGCGCTGGCGATCCGCACCGCGCGGCTGGGCGGCCTCGACGAGCCGGTGGACCTGACCGTCTCGGCGGGACAGCTGCTGGACGGCGTGGACGCCGAGGCGGGCACCGTCGCGCTGCCCGCGCCGGTGACCGGACCGGCCTGGGCCGGGCTGCTGCCGCCGCGCACCGGCTGGCGGCCGGTCGGGGCCCCGCCGGTGGCCCGGGTGTACCCCGAACTCATGGCCGGGGTGGGGGAGTTCCGCGAGCGCAGCGAGGCCGTGCCGGCGCACCACCGCACCCGTGCGGTGCTGGACGCGCTGGCCGACGAGATCTGGTCCCGCCCGGTGTCCGCGCTGCCGGAGCTGCCGCTGCGGGCGGCGCACGCCGCGTACGTGATGGGCTTCCTGAAGCCCGGCGCCCCGCTGTCCGTGCACCGGGCGGGCGGCTGGCTGCGGCTGAGCGCCCCGGCGGGCTCCGTGGCGGTGCGCACCGTGGCCGCGCCGGGCGCGGGTCTCGGGCTCAGCCCGATCGGGTAGCGCGGCCCACCGGCCCGCCCCGCCGGCCCACCGGCTTCGTCACCCCGCCGACCCGGTGGGGTGGCTCAGCCCTCGGTGTTGATCATCGAGGCGGCGGCGTAGGTCAGGTACTCCAGCAACTGCCGTTCGTGGTCGGCCGGCAGCTCCAGGCTCGCGACGGCCGCGCGCATGTGCTTCAGCCAGGCGTCGTGGGCCGCGCGGTCGACCTTGAACGGCGCGTGCCGCATGCGCAGCCGCGGGTGTCCGCGCCGGTCGCTGTAGGTGCGCGGACCGCCCCAGTACTGCATCAGGAACAGCGCCATGCGCTCCTCGGCCGGGCCGAGGTCGCCCTCGGGGTACATCGGCCGCAGCAACTCGTCCTCGGCGATGCCCTCGTAGAACCGGTGGGCCAGACGTCGGAAGGTCGGCTCACCGCCGACCTGGTCGTAGAAGGTCTCCTCGCTCAACGTGCCCTGCCGGATCTCTCTCACCCGACCATGGTCGCAGACGCCGACGGGGTCGTACACCAGGACCAAAGGCGTGGGTCCCGAGGCGTACGACCCCGTCGGGATCGAATCGTCAGCGGTGGACGGTCGGACCGGTCAGGCGTCTTCCCACTTGAAGAGCTTCCAGGCGACGCCGGTCAGCACCGCGGCGAAGAGCAGCAGGCCGCCCATGGTCGGCAGGGCGTCCATGACGCCGCCGCCGCGGGTCAGCACCGACTGGGCGGATTCGACCAGGTAGTGCAGCGGCATGACCTTGGAGACGGTCTGCAGCCAGCCCGGAGCGCCGTCCAGCGGGAAGAAGGAGCCGGACAGGAAGGACATCGGCAGCACGATGACCTGCGAGATGCCGTTGGCCGCCTCCTCGGTCTTGGCGACCGAGCCGGCCAGCAGGCCGATCGACATGAAGGCGAGCGTCGCGCAGGCCACCAGCGGGATGATCAGCCACCAGTTCCCGGTGAGCTTGAGCCCGAAGAAGCTCGTCGCGACCGCCAGGAAGACGGCGCTCTGCAGGAACGCGGTCAGCAGCGAGACCACGACCCGGGAGCTGACGACCGTGCCCGCGCTGATCGGGGCCAGCCGCAGCCGGCGCAGCACCTTGGTCTTGCGCCAGTTGACCAGCGTCAGCGCGGCGCCGAACACCGCGCCGGTGGCGATGGCCCAGCCGAGCAGGCCGGGCGTCAGGAACTGGATCGGCTTGAGCGACTTGTCCTCGACCTGCTGGGCGTCCAGCACGTAGGCCGGGGGCTGCCCGGTGGCCGCCTGGTTGGCGCTCTGGACCACCGAGTTGAGGATGCCCTGGAGCGCGCCGGCCCGGACGGTGTCGGCGGCGCTGTAGCGCAGCTGGACCTTGCCGTCGGGACCCTGCTCGATCATCGCGTCGAAGTCGCCCTTGCGGACCTTCTCCAGCGCGGCCGACTCGTCGTCGGTCCGGGTGATCGTGAGGACCTCGTTCAGCCCGGCCCGGGCGTCGCCCTGCATCGAGTCGAACAGCTTCACCGCGCCGACCTGCGCGACCTTGGCGTGCGGGCTGCCGGAGCCCTTGGTCACGGTGCCGAAGAAGACCAGGAACACCAGCGGGAAGAGCAGGATGAAGAAGGTCGCGGTGCGGTCGCGCTTCATGCCGAGCAGCATCGCGCGGGACAGGCTCCAGAACGCGCTGACCCGCTCCCGCTCGCCGGCGGCGGAGACCGGACCGCCCCGCTGGGCGGGGACCTTCGGTTCGGTCGGGGTGGGTGCGGTCATGCGCGGAACTCCCGTCCGGTCAGCTGGAGGAAGACGTCCTCCAGGGTGGCGCCGCGCACTTCGAGGCCGCGCAGCGCGTTCTGCTCGGCCAGGACGCTGAGCACCGGGGCCGGAAGGCGGGTGGAGACGGAGAGCGAGACGCTGTCGTCCTCCAGGTTGGCGATGTCGGCGCCGGCCGCGGTCAGCAGCTCGCGGGCCCGGTCGACCGGCAGCTGGCCGGAGGCCACGCTGATCCGGACGGTGTCGTCGATCTCGCGGATCAGCGCCGCGGGGGCGCCGGTGTGCAGGATCTTCCCGTGGTCCATGATCGAGACCCGGTCGCAGAGCACCTCGGCCTCGTCCAGGTAGTGCGTGGTGAGCACGACCGTGCGGCCCTCGGCGTTGATGTCGCGCAGGAGGTCCCAGAGGTTGCGCCGGGCCTGCGGGTCCAGACCGGTGGTGGGCTCGTCCAGGAAGACGAGCTCCGGGTCGTGGGCCAGCGCGCAGGCGATCGACAGGCGCTGGGCCTGGCCGCCGGACATCTGGTCGGTCAGGGTCTCGGCCTTGTCGGCCAGACCGACCCGCTCCAGCATCGCATCGGCCCGCTTGGGGCCGACCCCGTAGAACGACGCGAAGGTGCGGATGGTCTCCCGGGCCGTCAGTTTCCGGAAGAAGGCGGAGGCCTGGAACTGCACGCCGATGCGCGGCAGCAGTTTCGGATTGCGCGGCCAGGGAGTCATCCCCAGCAGCTCGACCCGGCCCTCGTCCGGTTCCCGGACGCCTTCCAGGATCTCCATGGTGGTGGTCTTCCCGGCGCCGTTGGGGCCCAGGATCCCGTAGAACTCGCCGGCCTCGACGGTGAAGGACACCCCGTCGACGGCCTGCACATCCCCGTACCGCTGACGGATGCCGTCGGCGGATATAGCTGCAGTCATGTGCCCTGAGAATAGGGGTTCCGGAGAGCCCTGTGCACACCCGGGGCGGGGATTTGCGGATCCTTTGAGCAACCGGGGACAAGGGACGGGCCGGGCGAAATGTTGAATTCCGCCCGGCCCGGCCGGAGTTGTCGCTGACGGACGCTCAGGGAGGCGTCAGGCGCGGTGCACCGTGATGGTCGTCCAGGCACCGAGGTGGATCCGGTCGCCGTCGTTCAGCGGCACCGCGGTGTGCGGGGCGATCGGCTCCGCGCCGCCGTTGACCGTGGTGCCGTTGGTCGAGTCCTGGTCCACCAGGACCCAGCTGCCGTCCGCCTGTTCGGCGAGCAGCGCGTGCTGGTGCGAGGCGCCCGGATCCTCCGGCGGGACGGACAGGTCGATCTCCGGCACCGTGCCCCGGTGCTGGCTGCGCCGGCCGATCCGCAGCTGGCCGCGGCCGGTCAGCGGGATCCGGCGCTCGGGGCAGTACGGCGGGAAGAACAGGCCGGCCGCCTCGGGGCCGCTGCGGGCCATCATGTCGGTGAAGTAGTCCCGGTCGGCCGAGACCACGGCGATCCAGGTGGTCCGCACCGGCTCGGCGGGGGCGGCCTCCTGCTGGGGCTGCTGCGGCTGCGGCGGGGCCAGGTGGAACGAGGTGCCGAAGTCGCCGCCGCGGTTGTTGGGGCCGGGGCCGGTCGGCTGGGCGTACACCGGGCCGGAGTCCTCGCGCAGCGGGGCCTCGGGGAACGCGCCCTCCGGCATGGATCCCCCCTCCTGCCCGATGGAGGGCGGATAGCCGTAGGTGTGGGGCTGTGCCGGGGCCTGCGGCTGCTGCGGGACGGGCGGGGCGACGGCGGCCTGCGGGGCGGCCTGGTGCTGCTCGTGCGGCGCCTGCCCGTACGGCGCCTGGCCGTACGGGGCCTGCGGCTGCTGCGGGGCACCGCCGTACGCCGCCGGGATGTTCAGCGGCGGCGGCTGGGCCGGCCCGGGCGCGGGTGCGCCGACGGTCGGGGGCTGGCGGCGCGAGGGGGTGGAGAGGTCGTAGTCGTAGCCGCACTCCTCGCAGAACCGGCCGGTCTGCGGGCTGCGGCAGATCGGGCAGACGACCAGGCCCTCGGTGAGGCCCTGCGGCGCTGCGGGCGGCGGCGGGACCGCTCCGGGCGGCGGGTAGGCGCCGGGGGGCACCGACCCGGGCGGGGGGTAGGCCCCCGGGGGCGGGAAGGCACCGGGCGGCGGCGGGGGTACGGCCCCCGGCGGCATCGGCGGAGGGAGCGGCGGCGCACCGAAGGACGCACCGCCGTGCTGCGGGTGCCCGGCGGGTGCGCCGGGCGCGGGGTCGGCGCCGGGCGCCCCCGGGTAGGCCCCGTGGGCGCCGGGGGTCGGGGCCGGCGGGGTCATCGGGAAGCCGCAGAAGTCGCACCAGTCCTCGGCCTGCGACTCGTGGCCCCTCGGGCAGATCGGCATCAGGTCCCCCTCGTTTCGGGCCGGCTCGGTGCGGCGTCGCGCCGGGGTGCCGGCCCGGTCACGTCTTCAGCGGTCACTTCTTCACACGTACCGTCTTGGTCGACCGGGTCTCAAGGGTCATCGAGTCGGCCTCGCTCACGTTCTTACGGAACCGAACGGTACCCTCCTTCGGGTCCACCACGTCCACCACCTTCTGCAGCAGCTTGTAGGTGCCCTCGTTCCCGGCCGCGTGCGCGATCCGGACGGCGGCGCCCAGCTTGGCGGTCGCGCGGTCGACGTCGCCGGCGCGGTGGGCCTCCAGGCCCTCCTGGATGGAGGAGGCGAGCTCGGCCTGCCCGGTGTAGTGGGCGACCTGCGGGCTGATCCGGGTGGAGGAGGCCAGGTCGTCGGTCCAGACCGCCTTGACCAGGCCCTGGCTGAGCACCTCGGGGGTGCCGCCGCCGACCTGCGGGGGCAGCACCAGGCTGATCCGGGCGGCGAGCATCTCGTTGCCGATCGAGGCGGCCGGGACCTCGACGCAGACGTGGTAGTCACGGCTCTCGTCGCCCCAGGAGCCGGTGGGGTAGTCGCCGGCCCGGGGCCCGGCCTCGGCGCGGCGGGCGGTCAGATCCTCGACCGCGGGGGCGACCTGCTTGACGAACTTCACCGCGGCGTTGGCCGGGGTCCAGATCCGCAGCGCGACGTCGGCGACCTGCTTGCCCATCGCGCCGGTCATCATCGAGCGGAAGTCCTCGGCCAGGCCCGAGGGCTCGGCGACGATGTCGACGGTGCCGAGCAGCGCCGAGGAGATCTTGCGCAGCTCGTCGATCCGCCAGTCGGTGCCCACGCCGCGGCAGTCGGCGGTGAAGTGCCCGGTGACCCGCTCGATGTTGCGGGCCAGGCCCTCGGCCGACTCGTGCTCGTTGTTGCCGTCGGTGAGCAGGATGGCGTGCCGGATGGCGATGTCGCGGCGGGTGAGGAAGAGCTTGTCGGCCTTGGCGAGCCAGGTGCCCATCGCGGTGCCCCCGGCGGCGGTGAGGCGGCGCAGCGCCTCCTTGGCCTGCTCCCGGGTGCCGGGCGAGGCGGTGGCCAGGGTGCCGTCGCCGGGGTAGATGTCCTTGGCCTCGTGGGTGCCGGCGACCACGGCGAAGGCGGTGCCGTCGCGCAGGGCGTCGATGGCGGCGGCGGTGGCCTCCCGCGCGCCGTTGATCTTGCTCTTGGGGTAGTCCATCGAGCCGGAGCAGTCCACCAGGATCACCACGGCCGCGGCGGCCTCGGCCCCGGTCGGCCCGGCGTCGGTGATCCCGAGCGGGCGGCCGCCGGAGGTGCCGCCGCCGGTCGCGGTGACCGTGACGATGGCGTTGACCTCGCGGGCGCCGTCGGCCAGGTACTCGTTCTGGAAGATCTCCACGTCGAACCTGGGCAGGTTCGGCTTCGCCAGTGTTGCCATGGGGCGGTCGGCTCCCGTCGGGTGAGGGGTGGATGCGATCGGGTCGGTGGGGCGGTCCGCCGGCCGGGCCGGCGGACCGTGGCGCCGTGGTGCCCGGGCGTCCTGTGGACTCCCGGTCAGGCCGTCGGAGGGTGCGGCGGTTGCGGCGGGACGGGCGGTGCGACCGGCGCGGCGGGCGGTGCCGGCGGAACGGCCGGGGGAGCCGCCGGCGGTGCGGGCGGTGCCGGCGGTGCCGGGGGCAGCGGGGCGGCGGGGGAGCCGATCACCGGGATGTCCGGCAGGGTCGGGTCGTGGTCCTCGTCCTCCGCCGGTGCCGGCCGCGGCGTGATCACGGGCAGGTCCAGCGCCGTGGGAGTCTGCTCGGCCTCCTCGACCGGGACGGCCGGCGGGTCGATCGGCAGCACGGCGACGGTGATGTTGTCGTGGCCGCCGGCGGCGACCGCGAACTTCACCAGGGTCTGCGCCGTCGCGAGCGGCTCGGTGCGCGCGTCCGGCCGGACGTAGTACGCCAGGTCGGTGGCCGCTTCGGCGTAGTTCCACAGGCCGTCGGTGCAGATCAGCACCACGCCGGGGACGTGCGGGGTGAAGTCCAGGGTGTGCGGCACGACCTCCTCGGCGTCGGCGCCGAGCCAGCCGGTGATGGCGTGCGCGCGCGGATCGGCGTACGCCTCGGCCTCGCTCATCAGCCCGGCCTCGACCATCCGGGCCGCCCAGGAGTCGTCCTGGGTGAGCCGGAACGGCTCGGCGGCGGCGCGGTCGTCCGGGATCCAGTACGCCCGGGTGTCGCCGACCCAGCCGATGGTGACCCGCCCGCCCGCGGCTATCGCGCTGACGTAGGTGCAGGCGGGTGCGTTGAGGTCGGGGCGCGCCGGACCGGCGCCGTCGGTCGCCAGGTCGGCGACGGCCTTGGCGGCGTCGGCGATGGCCGCGCGCATCGCCTCGTTCGGGTCCCGGCCGGCCTCCAGCGAGGTCAGCAGCGACTCGGAGGCGGCGTCGACGGCGGTCGCCGAGGCCTCGTCCGGCCGGTCGGAGGAGGAGACGCCGTCGCACACCACGGCGACCACGACCGGCTCGCCGCCGGGCAGCGAGCTCGCGGCGATGGTGAAGCTGTCCTCGTTGCGGTGGTGGCGCAGGCCGCGGTCGCTGACCCCGGCGACGCCCGCGAGCGCCTTCTCCATGTGGTCGCGCGGGCGCGGCTGGGCGCCGCCGCAGCCCTCGCAGTAGCCGTCCGCGGTGACCTGCGGCTGCCCGCAGTGCACGCAGACCGGCCCGCGCTGCTGCGGTACGGCCTCACCCCGGGCGGCGGCCCAGCCCGCGGGCATCGAGCCCGGGGCCGTCCGGCCGTCCCGGTCGGCCCCGCAGGAGCCGCAGTAGGCGTCCTCCGGGTCCATCGGCTCGGAACAGCTCGGGCACTCGGTCTGCTGCGGCATCGGCTACACCCACGTCCTGGGACGGGCACGGTTGGCCCGCTCCACCATCTCGATCCTGGTCTCGGCCCGGTCGGCCAACCGGGCGAGTACCCGGTAGGACTGTTCCAGGGCGAAGCGCAGTTCCCGCTCCTGCGCGGGACGTCCCAGCACTTCCAGGTCGGCGGCCCCCCGGGACCCGGCCGACCCGGCGCCGACCCACCCGAGCGCCGCACCGAGCACCTCGACGGAGAGCTCCTCGCGGCGGCGGTCGTCCAGCCGCAGCGCGGTCAGCTGCGCCGAGCTCGCGTCGAGGTCGGCGGCCAGCTCGTCGGTGGCGGGCCGCTCGCGCAGCCGGGCGCGGACGGCGGCGATCCGGGCGGCGGTGTACTGGCTGGAGGTGGCCGGCACCGACTCCAGGACGTGGACCGCGCCGGTCCGGTCGTCCTCGCCCAGCCGGACCCGGGCCAGCCCGAAGGCGGCGCTCAGGTAGGCGTGGTCGGTGGCCCACACCAGCCGGTAGAACTCGGCCGCGTCGCCGCCGTCGCCGAGCAGTTCGGCGCAGATGGCGAGGGCCAGCTTGGGCGCGGCCTCGCCGGGGAAGGCGTCGTAGACCGCGTCGAAGGCCTCGGCGGCGGCCCGCAGGGAGGGCTCGCCGCCGCTGTCGGCGGCCCCCACCAGGGCGGTGAGGCCGCGGTACCAGACCACCCGCCAGTCGTCCGGGTGGCCCTGCTCCAGCTCGTCGAGGCGGGTCACGGCGTCGTCGTGGCGGCCGAGTTCGAGCAGGGCGCGCAGTTCGCGCAGCCGGCTCTCGACCGAGACGGCGGGTGCGCCGGCCAGGGCGGCGAGCGCGTCCCCGGGGTCGGGGGAGAGCAGGGTGGCGAGGAAGCCGGCGTTCGGGTCGCTCGGGTCGACCCGGGGGATGGGCAGCGCGAGGGCGGCGGCGGCCGGGTCCAGGGCGGCCACCCGGAGCTGCCCGGACTGCTCGGTGGGCAGCACCAGTTCGGTGTCCACGACGCGAAGTTCGGGGCCGAACAGGGTGGACAGCGCGGGGTAGGGCCGGTCGTTCCGGAGGGCCAGGACCTCCCGCAGCACGCCGGTCAGCTGGTCGGCCATCTCCTCGGCGGAGGCGAAGCGGCGGGCCGGGTCGGGGTCGGTGGCGCGGACCAGCAGGCGGTAGTACGACTCGTACCGGGCGAAGGCCTCGACGTCCTCCGGGCCGGGCAGCGAGTCGCGGAAGGTGGTGCTGTAGCCCTGGAAGTCGAAGGTGAGCACCGCGAGGGTGCGGGCCACGGTGTACAGGTCGGAGGCGGGGGAGGGGCCGTGGGTGGCGATCTCCGGCGCCTGGTAGCCGACGGTGCCGTAGATCGGGCCGTCGTGGTCGAGCCGGCAGACCGCGCCCATGTCGATGACCTTGAGCGCGTCACCGCTCTGGATCACGTTGTCGATCTTGAAGTCGCAGTAGATCAGGCCCCGGCTGTGCAGGTACCCGAGCGCCGGCAGCGCCTCCAGCGCGTACGCGATCGCCACCTCCACCGGCAGCGGCTCGCGCCGGCCGTCCGGGGTGCGGCGCTCGTTGGCGATGTCCTTGAGCGACTTGCCGCCGACGTACTCCATGACGATGTAGCCGTCGGTGGAACCGGACGTGAGGTCCAGGTGCTCGGCGAAGTTGATGATCCGGACGATGTTCGGGTGGTCCACCTCGGCCAGGAAGCGGCGCTCGGCGACGGCCGCGGCCAGCGCGTCCTCGTCCCCGGTGTTCAACAGGCCCTTGAGGACGACCCACTTGTCGTTGACCCGGCGGTCTATCGCCAGGTAGATCCAGCCGAGACCGCCGTGCGCCAGGCAGCCGACCACCTCGTACTGCCCGCCGACCAGGTCGCCCCGGCGCAGCTTGGGCGTGAAGGAGTACGGCGTGCCGCACTTGGTGCAGAAGCCGTCCGGGCGGCCGGGGCGGCCGTTCTTCTCCCGGCCCACCGGCGCCTCGCACTTGGCGCAGTAGCGCTTGCGCTCGGGCACCTCGGGATCGACCAGCACCGCCAGCGACGGGTCGGCCGTCGCCACGGTCGGCACGGTGACCAGGCCGGCGCCCAGCCGGTTGCGGGTGCCCGCGCTGACGCCGCCGCGGGTGGAGCGCACCGAGACCGAGCGGCCGGAGCCGGTACGGGTCGAGCGGTGCGAGCGGGAGCGGCCGGACATCGAGCGCGCCGAGCCGGTGCGGGCCGACAGCGAGCGGACCGAGCCGCTGCGGGCGGAGTCCGGGCCGACCCGCGCGGACGGGACGTAGGGCTGGGTGACGCCGGTGTCGCCGGCGGGCGGCGTGAGGCCGCACTCGTCGCAGTAGCCGTCCGCGTCGACGGTGCCCGTGCAGTCGCGCGGACAGGGCGATCCGGGGCCGACGGCGGCCGGCGGCGCCGCCCCGGCACCCGCCCCGGCGCCCGCCCCGGCACCCGCTGGGGCGACCGTCGAGGTGCCCGCCGGGGCCAGCCCGCACTCGTCGCAGTAGCCGTCGGCGTCGATGCTGCCGCTGCCGGAGCACTCCGGCCGTACGCACGCCTCGCCCATCACCCTCAGCCCCCCTGAACCTGTCCGTCGACCGGCGCCTGGCCGGCCGCTTCCTGACCCTGTGCGGCCTCGGCCTGGGCCGGCCGCAGCGACTGCTGGAACCGGGCCACCGCGACGGCCGCCGCCCGCAGGTCGCACGGCGCGCTCCACAGCAGCCAGCGCGCCTTCTCGTACCGCTCGATCACTTCCGGGTCCTCGGAGACCCGCAGCCGGGCCGCCATCGCCTTGTAGGCGTCCAGCCGGCCGCGCAACTCGGCCCGTACGGCCAGCGGCTGGGTCACCTCGGTGAGCGACTGCCGGGCCCGGGTCAACTCCTTGGCGGCGGCGTCCTCCAGCGTGTCCAGCAGCGGTGCCAGCCGGCCCCACTGACCGGCCTGGCGCAGGTCCAGCGCCGCGACGATCCGCTCGCGCAGCGCCGAGGCCGGGCCGGGCACCGCCGGGACGTCGCTGGCCGCTATCTTCGCCAGCACCTCGCCGCGCGCCCGGCGGGCCTCGGCCAGGGTCGCGTCGGCCCGCTGGAGCAGGTCGCCGACGCCCTGCAGCCGCTCCTCGGCCTCGTCGCGCAGCCGCAGCAGGTCCTCCAGCTCCAGCCGGACGCCGTCCAGCGCCCGCCCGGCCCGGTCGAACCGCTCGGTGTCCACCACCCCGACCGGGCCGGCGAAGGCCGACCCCTCCGGCACCGTGCCGCGCTGGGCCGGCACCCGGGCCGGGCGCCACAGCGCCAGCGGGTCCCCGTGCACCTCGGTGCGCAGTTCGGTGAGGTCCTTCTCGATCGCGGCCAGGTCGTCGCCCAACGGGTGGCCGCCGGTCCGCACGCCGAGCGAGCCGGCCAGCGTCCGCACCCGGTGGAGCTCGGCCAGCAGCAGGTCGATCCGGGCCGGCAGCGCCGACCAGACCGCGTCGGCGGCGCTGACCACCTCCAGCACGGTGGCGTACCAGGAGTTCATCCGGGCCATCAGCGCGTCCAGGCTGATCCGCTCGACCAGCTTGGCGGGCGCGCCGAGCAGTTGCGGCCCGTCCGGCACCGCGCCGCCCGGGACGGTCACCGCATCGCCCGTCAACAGCTCGCTCAGCTCCGCGAGTTCGGGCGCGCCGGGCTTGGCCTTGCGGGCCCGTACGGCGCGCGCCGAGGCCAGCGCCTCGGAGTAGCGGTCGAACAGCGCCCAGAGCAGCGGCAGGCCCTTCCCGGCGACCGACCAGCGTTCCAGGGTGCGCCCGGTCAGCTCGGCGCCGTCCAGCAGCCGCAGGCCCGGGTGGTCCTGCAGGGCGAGCAGCGCCGACTCGACCGCGTCCCGCTCCGCGCCGAGGCGCGCGAGCGCGCGGTCCACCTCCTCCCGGCTCAGTACCGGGCCAGCCGATGCCGCCACCGCGGTGTCCTTCCTTCCTCGCGCGCGATCCCGCCACGTGTGACGTGCGGTCCCGCGACAACCCCCGTGTCCACCACCGGTCTCCCCGCGGTGATCGTCCCGAACCCTAGCCGGTGACCGTTCGGGCCGAACGGGCGCGGGGCGTCAAGACGGCGTCAACGCCCCGGCCCGTCGGTTCGGCCGGTCCCCCGGTGTGGTGCCTCAGTGCGTGCCCGGCCAGTAGTGGTCCGCCTCGTTGAGCATGTACGGCTTGAGCCAGTGCTCGTACGAACGGGCCCAGTCGCCGCGCGCGTAGTAGTCGGCCAGCACCTGGTTGACCCGGGCGGTCAGGTCGGGGCTCTCCTTCAGCATGGCGACGCCGATCACCTCCGGCTGCGCCTCGCCGTCCACGATCCGCACGGTCTGGTCCTGGGCGGCCTGACCGGCCGCCAGGCCGTTGTCGGTCACGGTGGCGTCGACCTTGCCCAGCTGCATCAGCACCAGGCAGTCCAGCTGGTTCTCCACGGTGACGATCCGCCCGGCGGTCTTCTTGTCCTTGACCACGTTCAGGGCGGTGGAGCCGTCGGCGGCGCAGACCGCCTTGCCGTTGATCGCGTCGTCGATGCTCTTCGCCGGGGAGGCCTTCGGCACCAGGACGCGCTGGCTGATGTTGAAGTACGGCTTGGAGAAGGCGACGTCCTCCATCCGCTTGCAGTTGATCGTCATGGTGCGGACGATCAGGTCGACCCGGCCCTTCTTGATGGCGTCGATCCGGTCGGCGGTCGCCACCGGCTTGAGCACCACCTTGTCCGGGTCGCCCATGATGGCGGCGCCGATCGCCCGGGCGAGGTCGATGTCGAAGCCCTCGATCTGGCCGGTGTTCGGGTTGCGGGCGCCCCAGCGGTAGCTGTTCTGGTCGACGCCTATCACCAGGCTGCGCTTGGCCTTGACGGCCTTCACGGCCGGGCCGTCCTCGGCGCTCGGCGGCACGCTCTTGTAGACGTCGCAGTCGGCCTGGTCCTGCTGCGTTTCCTGGCCCTGCCGGACGGTGCCCTCGGCGGTGCTGCCGGCAGCGGCCGTCGGCGCGGCGCCGACCGGGCCGCCCCCGGCTAGCACGACGGCGCCGGCCGCCAGCAGCGCCACGACGGCGGCCGGCCTGGTGCGTACGGTTGTCCTGCGCATCTGTCCGTTCCCCCTTGCCGGTTACCGGTACTCGGCCAGTCGTCGGCCCAGGCCCCGCAGCGCTGCGGCCGCGGAAACCAGACCGAGCAGCGCGGCCGCGACGGCGGCGGTGCGGAGGTCCCCTCCGGTGCCCTTCGCGGCCTGCTCGAAGCGGTCCTGCTCGATGTCGGCGGCCCGGGCGAGCGCCCGGTCGGTGGCGCTGAAGGCGGCGTCGGCGGTCTGCGCGTCGGCCGTGGCCGTCACGGTCGCGTCCAGGGCGCCCTGGTAGTCGGCGTCGTCGACCTCCAGCTTCCGGGCCTTGTCGTGCCGGTCGTGCCACTCGTCGAACTGCTCCACCGCGTTCCGGACGCTCGACTCGGCGGCCGTGGGCGCGAGCCGGACGGCCTCCGGGAGCGAGCCGCTGCGCCGCTCCAGCGGGTCGCCCTTGACCGCGGCCCCGTCCAGGTGCTCGGTGGCCTTGGTCCACTGGTCGGCGTACTTGGTGGTGGAGCCTCGGGCGACGAAGTGCAGGTTCTCCGCGAGCCGGGCGGTCAGCACGTCGACCCGGGCGTAGTTGAGCGCCCGCAGCGGGGTGGCGCCCTCGCTGTCGCTGCGCTTCAGCGCCGCGTTGGTGGTCAGCCCGGTGACGGTCAGCCAGAGCGCGCCGGCCAGCACGGCGGCGGTGGCGCCCAGCAGACCGATGTTGAACACCCGGTTGGTGCGGCGGAACAGCGTCAGCTGCACCCAGACCAGCGCCGCCAGGGTGACCACCGCCAGGCCGTACGCCCCCCACGGCACCGACTTGGCCGCGGCGTAGTCGGCGGCCAGCTCCTGGTTCTCGGCGGCGGCCAGTTCGGCGGCGGCCGGCAGCAGCACGGTCTGCATCTGCTCGGAGGCGTACCGCAGGTAGGCGCCGCCAAGCGGGATGCCCTGCCGGTTGTCGGCCCGGGCGGTCTCCACCAGACCGGCGTACGAGGGGAGTTGCTGGTTCAGCCGGGCGAGTGAGTCCTGCGCGGGGGAGGTCGAGGTGGTCCGGGCGGCGGCCTCGGCGACCAGCTTGGCGGCCGTGGCGAGGTCCTGCTCGTAGCGGTCCCGGACGTCCTTCGGTTCGGCGCCGGCCAGCAGGAAGCCGGTCGCCGCGGTGGTCGCGGCGTCGGCCAGGTTGCGGTGGATCTCGGCGGCGTCCCGGCTGAGCGGCTGGCTGTAAGAGACCACCCGGTCGGCGGCCTGCGCCCTGGTCTCCAACTGCCAGGCGGTCAGCCCGCCGAACGCCACGGTGAGCGCCGCCAGCACCACCCCGGCCAGCCGCAGCCGGCCGGGCGCCGTCCGGGTGGCCTGCGCCAGCCGGGCGCGGACGCCGGTGGCGACCACCGTGCCGGGGCGCCGGGCGGGCGCTCCGCCGGGTGCCCTGCCGGGCCCGGCTGCCGGGGGGCCGCCCGGCTTCACGAGCACCGACGTGCCCGCCGCGGCCGGTGCTCCCGGCGGCCGGGCCGGCCGGCCCGGGATCGCGGCCCCCGGTGCGCCATTGCCTACTGGTGTCGCCACCCGCCTCATCCTCCCCTGGAGCCGGGCCCCTTCCCCGGGCCCGGCCGATGGCAGCAGTATGGCCGTGACTCCCCCCGGCCACACCTGACTTGCGCCGATCTTGAGCATGTCGTGCACGGTTCCCGCACGCCTCCGTACGGCTCGGGCACGCCGTTCGCGCGCCCGCGGCGGAGCCGGTGTCGCCGCCCGGGTCGTCGCTCGCGTCGTCGCCCGGCCGGCGTTCGTGGCGCCGCCCGTACGGAGAGGTGGCGAACCGTCCGACGCGGCCCGCACCCCGCGCGGTTCCCCCGACCGGGCGGAGCGCGGGGGCCCGTTCGTGGGCGCGCGTTCCCCGGTGCGGCGCCCCCTCGCTCCGTACGATGGGCACATGCGCCTGCTTGGAACGATCTCGCCCGACCGCCCGCTGCTCGTCGTCGCCGTCCGCGAGGAGGCCGCACACCTGGACGGCCGACTGCCCGTGCTGCTCACCGGGATCGGGAAGGTCAACGCCACCGCCGCCCTGGCCACCGTGCTCGCCCAGGGCGAGAAGCCCTCCGAGGTGATCAACCTGGGCACGGCCGGTGCGCTGCGGCCCGGCTGGGAGGGCACCCACCACGTGGTCCAGGTGATCCAGCACGACCTCGACACCGCCGCCCTGCAGGCGCTCACCGGGCGTCAGTACGGTGCCCCGCTGGTGATCGGCAAGGGCGACGGCCCGGTGCTGGCCACCGGCGACCTGTTCGTCTCCGACCCGGCCGCCCGCGACCGGCTCGCCGAGCACGCCGACCTGGTCGACATGGAGGGCTACGCCGTCGCCACCGTCGCCCACCGGGCCGGCGTGCCGGTGCGGCTGGTCAAGCACGTCAGCGACGAGGCCGGCGCCGGAGCCGTGCGCAGCTGGCAGGAGTCGGTCGACGACTGCGCCCGGCACCTCGCCGCCTGGGTGGTCGCGCAGGGCTGGTGACGGGGGCTCATGTCCGTTTCCCCGGTGGGTGGGTGGTGGCTAGGGTGGCGCGGTGACCGACAACACCGAGAACGCTGAGCACACCGAGCACACCGAGCACACCGAGCACGCCGAGCACACCGAGCACGCTGAGCACATCGAGCACGCTGAGCACATCGAGCACGCTGAGCACGCCGAGCACGCCGATCGCACGGATGGCACCGGACGCACCGGGAACCTCCCGGGCGCCGGGCCGAGCAAGCTCTCCGACACCCGGCCGCCGAGCATGAACGCGGACGAGCCGACCACCCTGCTCGCCTTCCTCGACTACCTGCGCGCGGCGGTGCTCGCCAAGGTCGACGGGCTCTCCGACGAGGACGCCCGGCGCCCCGGCGTGCCCTCCGGCACCAGCCTGCTGTGGCTGGTGCGGCACCTGACCGTGGTCGAGCGCAACTGGTTCGAGTGGGCCTACCAGGGCGTGGGCGAGAAGCCCGGCGAGTCCGACGAGGTCCCGCTGGACGGCACGACCGTGGCCGCCGAGGTCGCCGCGTACCGCGACGCGATCGCGCGGTCCAACGCGGTGGCGGCGGCCGCCCCGGACCTCGACCGGCCGGGCGTGCGCTCGCTGCGGCCGGACGTGGCCGAGGGGCCGTCGCTGCGGTGGGTGCTGGTCCACATGATCGAGGAGACCGGGCGGCACGCCGGGCACGCGGACATCATCCGCGAACAGCTGGACGGCGCGGTCGGGCGCTGAGGGCGCTCCGACGGGGCTGACGGGGCCGACGGGGCCGACGGGGCCGACGGGGGTGGGAAGGGGGTGACCCTCCCACCCCTTCGTCGTCCTACCGCTCCTCGCCGTCCCGGAAGTCCGAGAGGTCCAGCGCGGCCAGCCGCTCGGGGTCGGTGAGCACGTCGATCGCGACGATCGCGCCGTCCGCCACGGTGAACGCCATGATCGACAGCGCCCGGCCGTTGTCGCCGATCACCACGGCGCCCGCGGTGCCGTTGACCAGCGCCGGGCGGGCGAACGGCGACAGCGTGCCCCACAGGACGGCCTGGCCGGCCACCGTGGCGGCGCCCGAGAGCACCACCGTGTGCCGGGCCATCACCGCCCCGCCGTCCGACCGCAGCACCACGTCCGGGTCGAGCACGGCGAGCAGCGCGTCCAGGTCCCCGTTGCGGGCGGCGGCGAAGAAGGCGTCCACGGCCAGCCGCTGGCGGCCGAGGTCCGGGTCGGGCGCGGGGGCCTGCCCCTGCACCTTGCGGCGGGCCCGGCTGGCCAGCTGCCGGGTCGCGGCCGCCGACTTCTCGATCAGCGGGGCGATCTCGTCGAACGGCACGGAGAACAGGTCGTGCAGCACGAAGGCGACCCGCTCGGCCGGCGACAGCGACTCCATCACCACCATCAGCGCCAGGCCGACCGAGTCCGCGAGCATCACCTCCTGCTCGGGGTCGACCACGCCCTCGCGCCGCAGCAGCGGGTCCGGGATGCGCGGCGGGCCCGGCTCACCGCCGGGACCGACGGGCTCCAGCGGCTCCTCGCGGCGCTGGGCGCGGGCGCGCAGCAGGTTCAGGCAGACCCGCGAGACCACCGTGGTCAGCCAGCCGCCGAGGTTCTCCACCCCGGCTGTGTCGGTGCGGTCGTACCGCAGCCAGGCCTCCTGCAGGGCGTCCTCGGCCTCGCTGATCGAGCCGAGCATCCGATACGCGACCGCGCGCAGGTGCGGGCGCTGCTCCTCGAAGAGCACGGTCCGGGCAGATTTCTCGTCCACCGCGTCGTCCACGTGTCACATTCCTTCGTCGCCGGGGGTCAGGGCAGCAGGAGTCACCCAACAACGGCTGCGGCGGGGAGATCAACTCCCCGCCCGGGACGAATCGGAGACGATCGTGACGAACAACCCCGTGCTGGTCACCGGCGGCACCGGCACCCTCGGTCGGCACGTCGTGCCGCTGCTTCGCGCGGCCGGGCGGCCGGTGCGCGTGCTCAGCCGGCAGCAGCGCGCCGCCGCCGACGGCGTGACCTACGCGCGCGGCGACCTCCTGGGAGCCCCGGCCGAGGCGGCCGCCCGGCTGGACGAGGCGCTCACCGGCGTGGACACCGTGCTGCACCTCGCGGGCGGTCCGAAGGGCGACGACACCGCGACCGGACTGCTGGTCGCCGCCGCCCGGCGGGCGGGCGTGCGGCACCTGGTGTACATCTCGGTGATCGGCGCGGACCGGATCCCGCTCGGCTACTTCCGGGCCAAGCTCGCCGCCGAGGAGGCGGTGGCCGGCTCCGGCCTGCCGTACACCGTGCTGCGGGCCGCGCAGTTCCACGACCTGGCGTTCACGGTGGTCGAGAAGATGGCGAAGCTGCCGGTCGTCCCGGCCCCCGGCGGGGTCCGCTGGCAGCCCGTCGACGTGCGCGAGGTCGCCGCCCGTCTGGTCGAGCTGGCGCTGGACGAGCCGGCCGGGGCGGTGCCCGACCTGGCCGGTCCCGCGGTGTACGAGATGCGCGAGCTGACCCGGCGGTACCTGGAGGCCCGGGGGCGCGGTCGGCGGCAGCTGCCGGTACGGGTGCCGGGCAAGGTCGGGCGCGCCTACCGGGCCGGGGAGAACCTGGCCCGGCCGGGGGCGGAGCACGGGCGGCGGACCTGGGAGGAGTTCCTGGCGGAGCGGCTGGCGGCCTGAGCCCCGGGCGGCTTGGCCCGGTCCGCCCGAGGCCCGTCGGCCTGAGCCCCGGGCGGCTTGGCCCGGTCCGCGCGAGGCCCGTCGGCCTGAGCCTCGTCCGCCTGAGTGCCTGTCAGTGGCACGCCGTAGGGTGGCCGCCATGTCCCTCCTCGACGCGATCCGCGCCAACCCCGCCGCCGCCGACTACCTGGCCTGGCCCGGCGAGTTCGACCCCTCCCGCTGCTACGAGCACGTCGAGGAGGTGGTGCTCGCCTCCGGTGAGGCCCTGGAGCGGGTGGCCAAGGACGGCGCGGGCGGCACCTACTTCCTCTGCGGCGAGGGCGGCGAGGAGCGGCCCGTGCTCTTCGCCGACTCCGAGGGCGGCGCCGCCCTGCTGGCCGTCGGGGTGCCGGAGCTGGTCCGGCTGCTGCTCGCCGTGCCGTGGTGGCGGGACTGCCGGCGGCTGACGGTGGAGGAGAGCGCGGAGGCGGCCGAGGAGTACCTGGAGGACGAGCCCGGCCACTTCGCCGACCGGGACGCGGCCGCCGCCGCGCTCGGCCTCGAAGTCCCCTCCGAGGCCGAGGCGTTGGCCCGGCTGCGGGAGGTCGCGTTCGGCCTCGGGGCGTCGTACGTGCTGCTCAACGCGCAGGAGGGGAACGCGTACCGGCCGCTGCTCAGGGGTTAGCCGCTCGGGCCTCGCCACCGGTCAGGCCTTGGCCGCCCCGAGCACCTGCTCCGTCGTCACCACCTTGGCGAACCGCATCGCGTGCAGCACGGTGGCCGTGGCGCGGGCGAGTTCGGTGGCGGGGAGGGTGGTGCCGTCGGGGCCGGTCAGGTCGAAGGCGTGCATGGCGTCGGTCGGGAAGATCGCGTCGTAGCCGAGGTTGCCGGCCATCCGGGCAGTGGTCTCGTTGCACACGTTGGTGATGATCCCGGTGACCACCAGCTGCCGGGCGCCGCGCTCCCGGAGCCAGGCGTGCAGGTCGGGGGTGCCGTAGAAGGCGCTGTTGACGGTCTTGGTGATGTGCAGCGCGGGAGTGACGTCGGCGACGAAGTCCTTCAGCTCGTACCCCGGCGTGCCCTCGACCAGCGGCCCGGCCGTGGAGGCGTGCTGCACGGTGACGATCGGGCGGCCGGTGGCCTGCCAGGCGGCGATCAGCTCGGCCATCCGCTGCTCGGCCTGCGGGTTGTCGCGGGGGCCCCAGAACTCGTGGTCCTCGAAGCCCTTCTGGACGTCGATGAGCAGCAGGACCGCGTCGGGGTCGAGGGTGAGCGGGGCGTCGAAGGCGTCGGTGTTCGTCATGCGTCCATCGTGCTCGCCGGCGTGCCGGGGGCGTGATGGGCGGAGATGCCACCCATCGATGGATTCCTGCCAGAGGCCTGCCATAGGTTCTCTGCCATGCGAACGGTGGGTTGTCTGATCTTCGACGGTGTCCGGGCCTTCGACTACGCGGTGATCGGCGAGGTGTGGGCCAACCGCGCCGCCCGGCCCGGACTGCCCGCCTTCGACCTGCGGGTCTGCGGCCCGGACGGCACCCGGGTCCGGCTGGGCGGCGGACTGGAACGCGTCCCCGACCACGGGCTGGCCGCGCTCGCCGACTGCGACCTGGTCGTCGTCCCGGGCGTCGAGGACCCGGGGGCCGACCGCGACCCCGCCGTCCTCGACGCCCTGCGGGCCGTCCGCGCCGCCGGCGTCCCGGTCGCCTCGCTCTGCGCGGGCGCCTTCGTCCTCGCGGAGGCCGGCCTGCTGGACGGCCGCGAGGCCACCACCCACTGGGCCCTCGCCCCCGAACTCGCCCGCCGCTTCCCGGCGGTGACGGTCCGCCCCGAGGTGCTCTTCACCGGCGGCGAGGGCCTGTGGACCTCGGCCGGCGTCGCGGCGGGCATCGACCTCTGCCTCCACCTCGTCCGCACCGCGCACGGCCAGCAGACCGCCGCCACCATCGCCCGGGTCATGGTCACCGCCCCCTTCCGGGCGGGCGGCCAGGCCCAGTTCATCCCCACCCCGGTCCCGGCCCCCACCGCGGACGACCCGCTCGACCGCGTCCGCGCCGAGATCCTCGCCTCCCTCGACACCCCGTGGACCGTCCCGCGGATGGCCGCCGCCGCCCTGATGTCCGAACGCACCTTCGCCCGCCGCTTCACCGCCGCCACCGGCACCACCCCGACCCGTTGGCTCCTCGACCAGCGGGTCCTCACCGCCCAGCGCCTCCTGGAGGAGACCGACCTCCCCGTCGACACCGTCGCCACGCGCTGCGGCTTCTCCTCGGCGGTCTCCCTGCGGCCGGTCTTCACCGCGCGGGTCGGCCTGGCACCAAGGGAGTACCGCCGCGCGTTCCGCGGCCGGCAGGACGGTTAGGGCGTACCGGCCGACGTCGGCGGGGCAGACTTGGGCGGCGGCAGCAAACAGGGAGTGCGGACCGAGAGGGACATCCGGTTGTGCCCCCTCGTACTGTCGACGTCCACCACGTACTGGCTGTTGGGGTGCCGGGCGGAGAAGGCGGCGGCTGGCTGGGCGGGCGGATTGCCGGCGGGGATCTCCTGGTACTCGGTGACCTTGAGCCCTTCGCCGGTGAGCAGGTCCCGGACCTTGCGGAGGACCTCGTTCTGCTGGTCGTCCGGGACGTCGGCGTGGACTGCGTAGAACAGTGTGTAGCGGCCGTCGGAGGCGTGCTCACCCTTCTTGCCTATACAGGGGGTGAAGTTGATGATCTCCGGTTCCTCATTGACACGGGTTCCGGCGACCTGAGCCACGTGATCGGTGATCTGACGCGCCCAGTCCAGCGCCTCCTGGTTGGACTTGACGGGCAGCGGATCGTTCTTTCCGTTGCCGGGGCCGGACACGCAGGCCCCGAGGGTGGCAGTCAGCAATGCTGTGACGGTGAGGCGGCCCAGCCGTCTGGCAGCGGTGCCTGTGCGAGGGGTCGAGAGTGCGATCTGGCCGGACGTGTCCTTGTCGCCCACGTGGGTTCCCCTCCCCGGAAGCGGATGCGTGTGCCGCGCTCGCCCGCAGAACGCTAGGCGGGAAACGTGTACTCCGCATCCGTACAGATATTCAGATGATATGGGCGCGGCTGACGGGACGTCGTCGAATCAGGGGAGAGTTGCCGGTCGCCGCCGGTCGGGGGAAGGGCGGCGGCCGGCGATCCGGGGTGTTCAGAGGAAGCGGCGCAGGAGGCGGGACTTGAGGGGGGTGAAGGGCGGGTAGGCGAGGCGGAGGGTGTCGGCGGGGAGGGGCTTGTCGAGGACGGCCTTGGTGTGGCTGAAGGTGTCGATGGTGCGGGCGCCGTGGTAGGCGCCGATGCCGCTCTCGCCGACGCCGCCGAAGGGGAGGCCGGGGACGGTGAGGTGGGCGTTGGGGACGCCGAAGGACAGTGCGCCGGAGGAGGTCTCGGTGGTCAGGCGGTGCTTGGTGCGGGCGGACGCGGTGAAGGCGTACAGGGCGAGCGGCTTGTCCCGGGCGGTGATGAAGGCGATGGCGGCGTCGAGGTCCGGGACGCGGACGATCGGGAGGACCGGGCCGAAGATCTCCTCGCGCATCACCGGCGCCTGCGGGTCGACGTCGGCGAGGACGGTCGGGGCGAGGTAGCGCTCGGCGCGGTCGTGGTCCCCGCCGGTGACGATCCGTCCGTCGCCGAGGAGGGCCGTCAGGCGGTCGAAGTGCCGCTCGTTGACGATGCGGCCGTAGTCGGGGCTCTTCGCCGGGTCGGTGCCGTACATCTCGCGGATCGCGGCGGTCAGGTGCGCCTCGATCGCGGTCGCGCTCTCGCCGATGGCCAGGACGTAGTCGGGGGCGACGCAGGTCTGGCCGGCGTTCATGAACTTGCCCCAGGCGATGCGGCGGGCGGCGGTCGCGAGGTCGGTGCCCGGTTCCACGACGGCGGGGCTCTTGCCGCCCAACTCCAGGGTGACCGGGGTGAGGTGGCGGGCCGCGGCGGTCATCACGATGCGGGCGACCGTGCCGTTGCCGGTGTAGAAGACGTGGTCGAAGCGCTCCTCCAGCAGAGCGGTGGTCTCCGGGACGCCGCCCTCGACGACGGCCACGGCCTGCGGGTCGAGCGTGCGGGGCAGCCAGTGGGCGAGCGCCGCCGAGGTGGCCGGGGCGAGTTCGCTGGGCTTGACCACCACGCAGTTGCCCGCCGCGATCGCGCCGGCGAGCGGGGCCAGAGCCAGTTGCAGCGGGTAGTTCCAGGGGCTGATGACCAGCACGGTGCCCAGCGGCTCGCGCACGGTGCGGGCCCGGGCGGGCTGCAGTGCCAGCGGCACCGGGACGCGGCTCGGGCGTAGCCAGCGGTCGAGGTGGCGCAGGGTGTGGTCGATCTCGTTGACGGTGAACCCGATCTCGGTGGTGTACGCCTCGGCGGCGTGCTTGCCGAGGTCGGCCTGGAGTGCGGCGGCGAAGACGTCCTCCTGCTCGACCAACAGGCGGCGCAGGGCGCGCAGTTGGGCCTTGCGCCAGGCGACGGGCTTGGTGCGGCCGGCGGCGAAGGCGGCGCCGAGGCGGGCGACGGTGGCCGCGGCGGAGGCGGTCTCGGTGGCCTCGGCGGTGTCGGCGGGGGCGGGGGCGGTCGTGCCCGGCGTGGTCTCGGTGGAAGCGCTCATGCCGCCGAGCATAAACGAAACGAAACGATTTCGTTTCTATTGGCGGTAAACTGGCGGCATGACCCGCACCACCCCCACCCCGCCCGCGTCGCCTGCATCGCCCGCGTCACCCACCCCGCCCGCCCCGTCCGAGGCAGCACCCCGCCGGGGCCGCCCCCGGGACGCCGCCCGGGACCGGGCGCTGCTGGGCGCGACGCTGGCCGTACTGGCCGAGAGCGGCTACGGCGGACTGACCACCGCCGCGGTCGCCGCCCGGGCGGGCGTCTCCACCGCGACCCTCTACCGGCGCTGGTCGTCCAAGGAGGACCTGGTGGTCGCCGCCGCCGCGAGCTTCGCCGAGGAGGACCCGTCCAGCCTGCCCGGCACCGGCAGCCTGGAGGGCGACCTGCGCGTGGTGCTCCGGGACAAGGCCGCCGCCGTGACCGGTGAGAGCGGCCGGGTGATGCGGGCCCTGATCGGCGAGGCGGCGCACAACACCGCCCTGGCCGAGGCGCTCATCGCGGCCCTCCTGGAGCCGGTGTACCGGCGGGTGGCCGAGGTCGTGCGGTGTGCCGTCGAGCGGGGCGAGATCCCGCCGGTCGAGGACGCCGAGCTGCTCGGCGAGGTGGTGGTCGGCCCGGTGATGAGCCGGTTCCTGCTCACCCCCCGGCTGCCGGAGCAGGTGGACGAGCTCACCGCGCGGGAGGCGGCGGACCGCTTCCTGCCCTTCGCCCTGCGCGCGGTGGGCGGCGGGGGGCCCGCCGGCGGGTGACCGGCCCCGACGTCCACCGCCGGCAGGCGTAACCACAGCGACAGGCGTAACCACACACGCAGGCGCAGCCACAGCGGCAGGCGCAGCCACACTGACAGGAGGGGAACCATGCCCTGGTCCACGCTCGAAGGCTTCGACGTGTCCTTCTTCGACACCGCCCCGCACCGCCACTCGTTCACCATGGACCTTCCCGTGGCGCCGGAGACCGTCTGGCGGGGCCTCGCCGGCGACACGCCGCTGTCCTGGTGCCGCGGTCTGAGCGGCGGCCGTTACACCTCGCCCGCCCCGCACGGTGTCGGCACGACGCGCGAGATCACCGCGCGCGGTGTGCTGCGCCTGCGCGAGGAGTTCGTGCGGTGGGAGGAGGGGGTGCGGCACTCGTTCTGCGTCACGCAGGCCACCCTGCCCCTGTTCCGGCGCTTCGGTGAGGACTACCTCGTCGAGCCCACGGCGAACGGCACCCGCTTCACCTGGACCTTCGCCTTCGAACCGAGCCGCCTGCTGGCACGCCCGGCGGCGCTGACCGGCGTCCCGGGCACGGCGTTCCTGAAGGGCCTGATCGCCGACACCAAGCGGCACTTCGGCGCCGCCTGACCCGCGACGGACCGTGCGGAGCGGGGTGGCGGCCCTCAGCGCCGCCACCCCTCTTGCCTTCTCGGCACCCGGGTGGCACTTCGTTGAGCCAAACCCCACGGTGGGGTGAAGTCCGGTGGGGATCTCCCGGGGATGTCGGCGGAGGTGCTGCGCCGGTAGAGGTGCTGCGAAGGCGGAGGTGGTGCGCCGCTTGAGGTGGTGCGCCGCTTGAGGTGCTGCGCCGGTCCTAGAGCGCGGCGAGCCGGTCGACCAGGTCGTCGAGTCCGAGCGAGCCCAGGGCGAGCGCCTCCATGTGCCAGGCCTTGAGGTCGAACCCGGCGCCCCGGCGGCTGCGGGCGGCTTCTCGCCCGCGCAGCCAGGCGCGTTCGCCGAGCTTGTAGCCGATGGCCTGGCCCGGCCAGCCGAGGTAGCGGACGATCTCGCTGTCGCGCATCTCGGCCGGGCTGCCGTTGTACGTGGCCATGAACTCCGTGGCGAGTTCCGGGGTCCAGCGCTCGCCGGGGTGGAAGCCCGCGTCGGCGGGGACGGTCAGGTCCAGGTGCATGCCGATGTCCACGATCACCCGGATGGTGCGCAGCATCTGCTCGTCGAGGAAGCCGAGGCGGTGCGCCGGGTCGTCGAGGAAGCCCAGTTCGTCCATGAGGCGTTCGGCGTACAGGGCCCAGCCCTCGACGTTGGCGCTGACCATGCCCAGCGTCGTCTGGTAGCGGCTGAGCCGGTCGGCGAGGGCGACCCACTGGGCGAGTTGCAGGTGGTGGCCCGGGACACCCTCGTGGTACCAGATGCTGACGAGCTGCCAGGTCGGGAAGGAGTCCCGGCCGAGGGTGGGGAAGTAGGTGCGGCCGGGGCGGCTGAAGTCCAGGCTCGGGCCGGAGTAGTACGGCGAGGCGGCGCTGCCCGCCGGAGCGATCCGGGACTCCACCCGGCGCAGCGGTCCGGAGATGTCGAAGTGGGTGCCGTCGAGGGCGGTGATGGCCCCGTCCATGATCGACTGCAGCCAGTCGCGGACCGCCTCCTCGCCCTCGACCGCGTGGCCGTGCCGCTCCAGGTGTCGCATCGCCTCCAGGGCTCCCGCTCCGGGCAGTACGCGGTCGGCCGCGGCGCGCATCTCGGCCGCGGTCCGGTGGAACTCGCTCCAGGCCCAGGCGTAGGCCTCGTCCAGGTCGACCTCCGCGCCGGTGTGGTGGCGTACGGCGAGCCGGTAGCGTTCCCGGCCCACGGCGTCGGGGGTGCCGACGGTGGCCGGGGCGTAGGTGTCGCGCAGCCAGTCGCGGAACTCGGCGGTGGCGGCGGTGGCCCGGAGGGCGGCGGCGTCCAGTTCGCCGCGCAGCCGCTCGGGGCCGGTGGCGACGAAGTCGGCGAACCAGCCGGGGCTTCCGGTGCCCTCGCCGGTCCAGGCGGTGAGCTGGCCGACGACGGCGGCCGCCTGGCGGGGCGCGACGAGCAGCCGCCGGGACATGCCCTCGGTGAGGGTCGCGCGGTACCCGTCGAGGGCGGCGGGCAGGTTGCGCATCCGGCCGGCCACCGCGGCCCAGTCGTCGTCGGTGGCGGTCGGCATGTAGCTGAAGATGTCCCGGACGTGGTGGACGTGCGCGTCGATGTTGCGCAGCTGGCGGAAGTTCTCGCCGGAGTCGTGCACGGCCAGTTCGGCGGTCAGCCGCTCGCGGAGCAGCCGGGCGCAGGTCCGGTCGGCGAGGTCGGCTGTGGTGGGGTCGGGTGCGGTGGGGTTCGATGCGGAGGTGTCCGCTGCGGGGTGTGTGGCGTCGAGCGCGGCGAGGGTGTGTCGGGCGAGGTCGGCGCGCGCCTCGAAGCCTTCCGGGGAGAGGTCCGGTTGCCGGTCGTCGCCCGGGTGCAGGCCCAACCAGGCGGCGTGCAAAGGGTCGTGGGCGGCCACGTGGTCGAGGTGGCGGTCGGCGATGGTGCGAGCGGTGATCGTTTCATCTGCCATGGCGCCATGATGGCCCATCCGTCGGGGGTGCTTCCGGCCGGATCGTTCGCGCAGGATCCGCCCGGAAGCGCCCCCCCGGGGGGACTCCTCAGCCTGCGTGGGAGTCGCGCAGCAACTTCTTGTCCGGCTTGCCCACGGCCGTCAGCGGGATCTCGGCCAGCACGTGCAGGGCCTCCGGTGCGTACATCCGGCCCTTGCGGGCGGTGACGAACGCACGGATGTCGTCCAGTTCGGGCCGCTGCCCCGGTGCGGGGACGACGGCGACGTGGACGTGCTCCGCCTCCTGGGCGTCGCGCACCCCGTAGACCGCGCACTGGGCGATCGCCGGATGGGTGAGCAGCAATTCCTCCACCTCGGTGGGGTAGACGTGCCCGCCGACCACGATGATCTTGTCCTTGCGCCGGTCGGCCAGGTAGAGGTAGCCGTCCTCGTCGAGGTAGCCGATGTCACCGGTGTCCAGCCAGCCGTCGCGCAGGACCTCGGCGGTGAGGTCGGGCCGCTTCCAGTACCCGGCCATGACGGTCGCCGAGCGGACGTGGATCCCGCCCTGCCCCCCGGTCGGCAGCGCGGTCCCGTCCTCGGACCGGACCGCCACCTCGACGCCCGGAAGGGGCCGGCCGACCGAGAGTTGGCCGCCGCGCCCGATCCGGTCGTGCTCGTGCGGCCCGAGCATCGCGATGTTCTGCGCCTCCGACTGCCCGTAGCCGCTGATCAGGACCGGCCCGAACACCTTGATCGCCTCGCGCACCCGGGACGGCGACGCGGCGCAGCCGCCGTACGAGACCCGGCGCAGGCTGGACAGGTCGGTGCGGCCGATCGCCGGGTGGTCGAGCAGCTGGTAGAGCAACGGCGGCAGCACCCAGAGGTCGGTGATGCGCTCGCGCTCGACCGCCGCCAGGACCTCGCCGGGGTCGAAGGACCGCTGGATGACCACCGAGCCGCCGCTGTGGAACGTCAGGTCGGACAACACCCCGGCCAGGTGGGCGAGGGAGGTGGCGGCCAGGAAGCGGGGCGGGGCGGCATCCGGGTCGGCGCCGCCGTACCGGGCGTCGAAGGCGCTCCGGTACGGGCCGTGCAGGCTGCGGATGCCCTTCGGGATGCCGGTGGTGCCGCCGGTGTGGCGGATGCCCAGGTCGTCGTCCGGGCCGATCCGGACGGCCGGCGGCTCGGCGGGCCGGCGGGCGGAAGCGGCGATGGCGTCCTCGCCGATCGCTCCGGCGCCCGACGGTTCGACGCCCGCCGTCCCGGGGCCCGCCGTCCCGGGGCCCGGACCCAGTGTGAGGACGGTCGGCACGTCGACGAGCGGCAGCAGCTCGGCGGCCGTCGCGTACCGTTCGGCGTCCACCAGCAGGACGGCGGTGTCGACGCTCGTGGTGATCTCCGCCAGGGTCGGCGCGCTCATGCCGTCGTACAGGTTCACCACCCGAGCGCCCGCGAGCCCGGCGGCGTAGCGAGCGCTCAGCGCCTCCGCGGTGTTGCCCGTCAGCAGTGTCACGGTGGTGCCGCGGGTCGCGCCCCGGGCGACCAGCTCGTGGGCGAGCCGGTACGTGGTGGCCGCGAAGTCGCCGGCCGTGATCACCGTGCCGTCGGCGGTGGTGATGGCCCGCCGGTCGGGGTCGGCGGCGAGGGAGCGGAGGATCAGGGCCGGAGCGCTGATGAACTCCTGTTCGTCCATGGCTACTTGGTCTGTGCCGTTCACAACCATGTCCACAGACTAACCCCACCCTTCGTATCCGATCAGGGGTTTCCTCCGCCGCAGGCGGAGCGTCGGAGGGCCGCGCCGGCCGGTGCGGCGCGGCGGGTGCCCCGGGCCGGCGCGGGCTCCTGGCCGGATCGTGCCGGAGGGTGCCTTCGAGCAGGTGGTGACCGCCCGCCCCCGAGACCGCCTCTGAGCCCGCCCCGAGACCGGCCGGAGAGCGTGCCGGTGGGGTCGCCCGGAGGTGGTCAGAAGCACCCCTTCAGATGGTCTATGCTTAACCCATCACCCAGATGCGCGGGTGGCGGAATAGGCAGACGCGCTGGATTCAGGTTCCAGTGCCCGAAAGGGCGTGGGGGTTCAACTCCCCCCTCGCGCACAGCGAACGGCCGGTCGATCTTCGGATCGACCGGCCGTTTTGTTTTACCGGCCGGTGTTGACCTCCTGGCCGAATCGGTCGTCCAGGCCTGCCCGGAAGCGCACCATGGGGCTGCTGATGGTCCGAATCGCGAGGGGGCGGGATGGGCGCGCTACTGCAGTGGGCTGCCGGACTCGGCACGGTCGAGGTGGTGGGCGGGGCGCTGGTGGCCAACCTGCTCCTGTTCCTCGTCGCCGTGGGCGCGGGAGGGTGGTTGGTGCGCCGGTACGGGGAACGCCGGGTGGCGCCCGCGCCGGGGCCCGTCACGCCCACCGAGTGGGTACTGATCGTGGTGGCCGTGATCCTCAACTCGGCTGTTGGTGTGGCCGGTTGGCTGCTGTGGCGGGCCGGGTGGATCCGGCCGGACCCGGCCACCGGCTTGCGAGCGGTTGCCGAGCTGGTGCTCTTCACGCTCCTCATGGACGCCTTGATGTACGCGGGACACTGGATCGCCCACCGGCGCCGCGTCTACCTGCTGGTGCACGAGGTGCACCACCGCTACCCGGACCCCGGGCCCGCCACGCTCTTCGTGCTGCACCCGCTGGAGGCGCTGGGCTTCGGCGGGGCGTGGCTGGCGGTGCTCTGCGTGTGGGGCATCTCGATCGCGGCCGTCGGCGGGTTCGTCGTGCTCAACCTGCTGTTCGGCCTGCTCGGGCACCTCGGGGTGGAGCCGGTCCCGGTGCGAGTACGGCGCTGGCGGGTCTTCCGCTGGGTGGCACTGCCGACGTTCCACGTCGGCCACCACGCCGACCCGTCCGTCAACCTGGGCTTCTACACCACCGTCTGGGACCGCCTGTTCGGCACCATCGACCCCGCTTACGACCGGATCCGGACGGGCGGCACGGTCGCACCGGCGGACCGAGTCGGCTGACCGGATCGGGCGCGGTGTCGGGAGCCGGGCAGTTCGGGGGCACGGTGCTCCCTCGATCGGGGGAGGTCGGGTGCGGATCGCGCCGCAATACTGGCGACCATGATCAAGGTTCTTCGGCCGTTGCTGCGCGGCTCCACGTATTCGGGTGTGCTGTTCGCCGTTCTGGGGGCGGTGGCGGGGTTGCCGTTGGCGCTGGTCGCGGTGGTGCCGGCGGCGGGGATGCAGGCGGATCCGTACGCGTTGCCGGAGGTGCTGTCGCTCGCGCTCTGGGTGGCGCTGATCGGGGCGGTGGGTCTGGCCGGGGTGACGCGGCGGGTGTCGGTCCGGGCGGCGCGACGGCTGCTCGGGGTGGCGGTGCCGGATCCGGTGAAGGGGGCGGCGGGTGAGCGGTGGCGGACGCCGGTGTTCCTGGTGCTGCACGTGGCGTCGGGGTGGGTGGTGCTGTTCGGCGGCAGTGTGCTGCTGACCATGGGGGTGTTCCTGCCCACGCGGTATGCCGAGGGTGAGGCGCGGCTGAGCCTGTTCGGGTGGTCCAAGGACCTGACGGGCGGCTGGCGTTGCGTGGCGGCGGCGGTCTGCGTGGTGCTGGCGGTGGTGCTGTTCGTCGCTGTCTCGGGTGCGCTGCGGTGGCTGGCGCCGCGGCTGCTCGGCCCGTCGGCGGCGGAGCGGCTGGCGCTGGCGGCCGAGCGGGAGCGGGCGCTGGCCGAACGCAACCGGCTGGCGCACGAGTTGCACGACTCGATCGGGCACACGCTGACCGCCGCCACGATCCAGGCCGCTGTCGCGGGCGAGGTCCTCGCCGCCGACCCGGCGGCCGCCCGGGCCGCCATGCGCAGCATCGAGGAGTCGGCCCGGGCGGCGCTGGAGGACCTGGACTACGTGCTGGGCGTGCTGCGGGAGGAGGAGGCGGGCACCGCGCCGACCCGGACCCTCGCGGACCTGCCCGAGCTGCTGGACCGGCTGCGGCACGCGGGCGCCGTCGTGGAGGCGGACGTCGTCGGTGATCCGGAGCAGGTCCACGGCACGCTCTCCCGCGCCGCGTACCGGATCCTGCAGGAGGGCCTGACCAACGCGCTGCGGCACGGGGCGGGCGGGCCGATCGAGCTGCGGGTGGTGGTCGCGGCGGACGGGCTGGAACTGGGCGTGGTCAACGGGATCAAGGCCGGCCCGAGCGGCTTCCCGACGTCCGGCCACGGCCTGCCCGGCCTCGCCGAGCGCGTCCGCCTGCTGCACGGTGACTTCGAGGCCGGGCTGCGGGGTACGGGCGGGGCGCAGCACTGGCGGCTGGTCGTCCGGCTGCCGATACGGTTGTCGGCGTGAGCAGCCCGGAAGTCCCCGTCACCGTCCTGATCGCGGACGACGACCCCGTGACCCGCAGCGGGTTGGGCACCCTGCTGGGTGCCCAACCGGGCATCGCGGTGGTGGGGCAGGCGGCCGACGGGGTCGAGGTGGTCGAGCAGGTCCGGCGGCTGCGCCCGGACGTGGTGCTGATGGACGTGCGGATGCCGCGCCGCAACGGGATCGAGGCGACCCGCGAACTGCTGGCCGGGGGCGCCACCGCCACCCCCGCCCCGCCGAAGGTCGTCGTGATCACCACCTTCGAGAACGACGACTACGTCACCGCCGCGCTCAGCGCCGGGGCGAGCGGCTTCGTGCTGAAGCGGCGGCCGGTCCCGCAGATCGCCGAGGCGGTGCGGGTGGCGGCGGCGGGGGAGGCGATCCTGTTCCCGGCCGCGCTGCGCCGGATGGTGGCCGCCCGCCCGTTGGACTCCGCGGAGGCGCTGCCCCGGGCGGCGCTGACCGGGCGGGAGGAGGAGGTGCTGCGGCTGATGGCGACCGGGGCTTCGAACCCGGAGATCGCGCAGTCGCTGGCGGTGGGCCCGGAGACGGTGAAGACGCACGTCGGGAACGTGCTGACCAAGCTCGGCGCGCAGAACCGGACCCATGCGGTGGTGATCGCGTACGAGTCGGGACTGGTCGTGCCGGGCCTGCTGGGCGGGTAACCGCAGCCTTCTGGGGCGCGGCTGACGGTGGGTGAAAGCCGGCACCCTGGTCCGCGGCGGCCCGTCCTGCTCCGTGCCGGTCCGTCCCGGGCCACGACGGCCCGGCCCGGCCCGACCGCTACGGCCTCGGGTCGACCGGGGTGAGCACGCCGACGCGGTCCTCGACGGCCTGGGCGGCGGCCAGGCACAGGTCCTCCCGGAACGCCCGTCCGACGAGCTGCACGCCGGTGGGCAGGCCGTCCCCGGCGAGCCCGGTCGGCACGGCGACGGCCGGGACGCCGACGAGGGTGGTCGCCGAACAGAGGCGCATGCCCGAGGCGACGCGGTCCCGGCCCGCCTGGTCCCGCGACTCCAGGCCGGGTTCGACCGGCGGCTCGGTGAAGACCGGGCCCAGCAGCAGCGGGTACTCGTGCAGGAACTCCGTCCAGGAGCGGCGGATGCTCATCCAGGTGCTCATGAGCCGGATGAGCCCGGGGGCGTCGGCGGGCGGAGCGCTGCGCATCGTCAGCTCGATGAAGCGGTCGCCGCCTTCACCCAGCAGCTGCCGTACGGCGGGCCAGCTCGGGGCGAACTCGGTGACGGTGAGCCGGTGGTAGGCGTCGTAGGCCTCGTTCAGCCTCGGCACGTCGGGGACCTCCCGGACGTCGTACCCAGCGTCGCGCAGCGCGTCGGCGGCGGTCTCGACGGCGCGGCGCACGGTGGGGTGGACGCCGTGGCCGCCCGGGTCGGCGACGACCGCGACCTTGATCGGGCCGTCGAGCGGCTCGGCGTACGGCGGTTGGCCGTACAGCGGGACGGGGACGGCGCGCGGGTCACGGGGGTCGGTGCCGGCCAGGGTCTCGTACGCGAGCCGGAGGTCGGCGACCGTACGGGCCAACGGGCCGTCGGTGACCAGGACTTGGGAGGCCGGACCGGGGTCGTCCGGGCCGAGGAGGCGCTGGTCGGCGGGGACGCGGCCGGTGGTCGGCTTGAGTGCGGCGACGCCGCAGAAGGCCGCCGGGATCCGCAGCGAGCCGCCGGAGTCGTTGCCGAGCCCGATCGGGGCCATACCGGCGGCGACCGCGACGCCGTCGCCGCCGCTGCTGCCGCCGGGGGTGCGGCTCGGGTCCCACGGGTTGCGGGTGTCGCCGTACAGCTCGCTGGCGGTGTGCATCCCGGCGAGGATCAGCGTCGGCATGTTGCTGTGGCCGATCGGGATCGCCCCGGCGGCGCGCAGGCGGGCCACCGGGACGGCGTCGACGGGCGCGACGTGGTCGCGGAAGCGCGGCGTGCCGAAGGTGGTGGGCACGCCCGCGATGGGGGTGCAGTCCTTCACGGTGAACGGCACGCCGGCGAGCGGGCCCGGGTCCTCGCCCGCGGCCAGGCGCCGGTCGGTGTGCCGGGCGGCCTCGCGGGCGCGGTCGGCGAGGAGCTGGGTGACGGCGTTCAGGTGGGGGTTGACCTCGGCGATGCGGTCCAGGTGGCTGTCGATCACGTCGAGGGCGGAAACGTCGCCGGCCCGGACGGCGGCGGCGAGTTCGGTGGCGGTCCTGCTCCACAGTGGCATGGCTCGGGTCTCCTCGGATCGGTTCCGATGCGGTTGCATCGGAACCATAGCCCGGGAACCGATACGCTTGCATCGAATAATCGACGGCCCCGGTTCCGGAGGCCACGACGAGGAGGCCGGACATGCCGAAGCAGGTGGACCACGACGGTCGACGCCGGCAGATCGCCGACGCCGTCTGCCTGCTGGTGGACGAGCACGGGCTGGAGGGCGTCACCCTGCGGGACGTCGCCACCCGCGCCGAGGTGTCGATGGGGGCCGTCCAGCGCTGCTTCCGCACCAAGGAGGAGATGCTGCGGTTCGCCCTCGCGCACATCGGCGAACGGGTCGCCCAGCGGGTCCGGAGGCGGCTGGCCGCCGGCCCGGCACAGTCGGCCGCCAGCGAACTCGGGCTGGTGGCCCGGGAGGTGGCGCTGCTGCGCGAGGAGCACCGGGCCGAGGCCAGGATCTGGCTCGCCTTCATCGCCGCCGCCGCGGTGAACCCGGGGCTGGCGGCGACGCTGCGGAGCAGCTACGCGGACCTGGAGGAGCTGGTGGTGCGGCTGCTCGCGGAGGCCTCCGGGGGCGGGGCGGCGGAGCCGACGGAGGTGCGCGCGGAGGGCGCTGCGGACGGCGTTGCGGAGGCGCGGGCGGTGGATCGGATCGAGGCGCGGACGGTGCTGGCCCTGGCGGACGGGCTCACCGCGCACGTGCTGGTCGGGCACCGGACGGCGGCGGAGGCGGAGGAGGTCCTGCACGCTCACCTGGTCGGGCTCTGGGGGCGCCGCTGAGCCGGCGCCGTCGCTGTCCGGCGGGCCGTCCGCAGTCCCGGCATGCTGTCGCCGTAAGCCGAGCCGTCGCCGTAAGCCGGGCTGTCGCCGTAAGCCGGGCTGTCGCCGTAAGCCGGGCCGTCGCCGTCCGGGCCGTCGCCGTCAGCCGAGCCGTCGCCGTCCGGTCCGTGGAAGGCCGGGAACGGCGGAGCGCCGGTGCGGCAGGATCGGGCCGACATCGCTGGACACACCTGTGTAGGGAGAGCCCGCTGTGACTGCCGTCGAGATCCCGGGGTCCAAGTCCATCACCGCCCGGGCGCTGTTCCTGGCCGCCGCCGCCGACGGCGTGACCACCCTGCACCGGCCGCTGGCCTCGGACGACACCGAGGGGTTCGCGCAGGGCCTCGCCGCCCTCGGGTACGAGGTCGAGCGGGCGGCGGACCGGTGGCGGGTGACGGGACGGCCGTCCGGACCCGCCGTGGAGACGGCCGAGGTGTACTGCCGGGACGGCGCCACCACCGCGCGCTTCCTGCCCGCCCTCGCCGCCGCCGGCCGCGGCACCTACCGCTTCGACGCCTCCGCGCAGATGCGCCGCCGTCCGGTCGCCCCGCTGACCCGGGCGCTGCGCGAGCTGGGCGTGGACCTGCGGCACGACGAGGCCGAGGGACACCACCCGCTCACGCTGGTCGCCGACGGTGTCCGCGGCGGCGGACTCACCCTGGACGCCGGGGAGTCCTCGCAGTACCTGACCGCGCTGCTGCTGCTCGGCCCGCTCACCCGGGACGGGCTGCGGATCACCGTCACCCGCCTCGTGTCCGCCCCGTACATCGGCATCACCCTGGCGATGATGCGGGAGTTCGGGGTCGAGGTGAAGCGGGAGCGGACGTCCGGCGGCGAGGTGTTCGAGGTGCCGTCCGGCGGCTACCGGGCGACCGGGTACGCCGTCGAGCCGGACGCCTCCACCGCGAGCTACTTCTTCGCCGCCGCGGCCGTCGCCGGCCGGGAGGTCACCGTGCCCGGCCTGGGCCGGGACGCCCTCCAGGGCGACCTGCGCTTCGTGGAGGTGCTGCGGCGGATGGGCGTCCGGGTGGACATCGGGAGCGACCGTACGACGGTGGCGGGCGACGGCACGCTGAACGGCCTCACCGTCAACATGCGGGACATCTCCGACACCATGCCCACCCTCGCGGCGATCGCGCCCTTCGCGTCCGGGCCGGTGCGGATCGAGGACGTCCACAACACCCGGGTCAAGGAGTGCGACCGGCTCGAGGCCTGCGCCGCCAACCTGCGTGCGATGGGCATCACGGTCGCGACCGGGGACGACTGGATCGAGATCCACCCCGGTGCGCCGCGCCCGGTCGAGGTCGCCACGCACTCCGACCACCGGATTGTGATGTCGTTCGCCGTCACCTCGCTGCGCACGCCCGGGATCACCTTCGACGACCCGGGCTGCGTGCGGAAGACCTTCCCCGGGTTCCACGAGGCGTTCGCCCGGCTGCGCTCGCAGTGGGGGGTCTGACGGCGGAGCGGTCCTTGCGGCGGCGTACCTGGCTGGGGGAGTACCGGTCCGGCCGCGGCGTACCCGGCTGAGTGCGAACGGTCCGAGCACACACCGACGGTGCCGGGATTCCCGGTTGCCGGTTGCCGGTTGCCGGTGGGCGGACCGGGCGGCGATGATCCTGTTCGTGTCCGAGACGACGGCGGTGTTCGACGGGTCCGAGCTGCAGCCCTATCCCAAGATTCCCGCGCGCGGCCGCTCCGGAGGACCCGGCAGCCGCGAGTGGGTCGCGGCGGAGAAGGTGCACGGCGCGCACTTCGCGGTGGTCTGCGAGGGCGACTCGGTGCGGGCCGCGAAACGGCGTGAACTGCTGGACGACGAAGGGCTGGACGGCTTCTTCGGCGTGAGCCGCATCTGGCCCCGGCTCGCCGTCGCCGCGGCCCGGCTCGCGGGCGCGGTGCGCGAGCCGTGGGGCCCGTCCGCGGTGGTGACCGTCTACGGCGAGCTGGCCGGCGGACGCTACCCGCACCCCGAGGTGCCCGCCGCCGCCGGGGTCGAACCGGTGCAGACCGGCGTCTGGTACGACCCCGGCCTGCGCTGGCTGCCGTTCGACGCCACCGTGCAGACGCCCGAAGGCCGTTGGTGGATCGCCGACCGCGCCCTGCGCGCCGCCGCGGGCGCCGCCGGGCTCACCTGCGCGCCGCTCCTCGGCCACGGCCCGCTGAACGCGCTGCAGGACCTCCCGGTGCTGTTCCCGAGCCGGGTGCCCGCGCTGTTCGGGCTGCCCGGGCTGGCGGACAACCTCGCGGAGGGGTACGTGCTCAAACCGGCCGGGCAGTGGCGGGAGTCGGGCGAGGCGGTGGCGGTGGCCCGACCGCTGCTGAAGGTGAAGCAGCAGGCCTTCGCCGAGGACGAGCGCTACGGCGGCGCCCGCCCCTACCTGCCCCCGCCGGAGGGCGCGGCCGGGGTGCCGGCGTGGCTGCTGGTCCAGGCGTCGGCCCTGCTCACGCCCGCCCGCGCGGCGGCCGCGGTCAGCAAGCTGGGGCCGCGCACGGCCGCGGAGGCGGTGGCGGAGGAGATCGCGCAGGACGTCGCGGAGGAACTCGCCGACGCGCTGGGCGGCCTGGAGGCTCCCGGCACGGCGGCGCTGCGGCGGGCGCTGGAACCGGGAGCCCTGGCGCTGGCGGCCCTCGACGCGGCGGACCGGCGCGGCGCCTGAGACCAATCCTCCGAAGCAGAATCCTCCGAACCGGAATCCTCCGAAACAGAACTCTCCGAAGAAATCTCTCCGTCGATGTCGAGGGCCCGTTCCGCGGCTCCGACTGAGAGGTGACAGCGCGCCGGAAGGGCGCGCGGGACGAAAGTGGGGACACCCGGGATGAAGTACGTCGCGATGATCTACGGCAACCAGGCCAAGTGGGACTCCTTCCCGGCCGAGGCCTGGCCGGAGGCGATCGCCAAGCAGGAGGCGTTCAACACCAGGTACCACGAGAGCGGCGAGCTGATCGGCGCGTACGGGCTGGCGGACGCGGCCGCCGCGCAGTTGGTGCGGCGGGCGGAGGGCGTGCCGGTGGTCACCGACGGGCCCTACCTGGAGACCAAGGAGTACCTGGCCGGCTTCTACCTGCTGGACTGCGAGAACCTGGAGCGCGCCCAGCAGATCGCGGCCGACATGCCGTTCGCGGACGTGGAGCCGGTGGAGCTGTGGCCGATCCTGCACGAGTCGCCGACGAACGACCTCCCGGTGAACGGGTGAGCGAGCCGAACGGCGTCGAGGGCCTGCTGCGCGAACTGGCGCCGCAGGTCCTCGGCGCGCTGCTGCGGAGGCACGGCGGTGCCTTCGACGCGTGCGAGGACGCCGTGCAGGAGGCGCTGCTGGCCGCCGCGCTGCAGTGGACGGCGGACGGGGTGCCCGCCAACCCGCGTGGCTGGCTGCTCACCGTCGCCGACCGCCGGCTGGTGGACCAGGTGCGCAGCGACTCGGCGCGGCGCCGCCGGGAGGAGGCGCTGGCGCTGGCCACACCGCAGGCGGCGCTGCTCGCCCCCGCCGCCGACGAGCCCGACCCGGCGGCGGACGACTCGCTCGCGCTGCTGTTCCTCTGCTGCCATCCGGCGCTCTCGGTACCGAGCCGGATCGCGCTGACCCTGCGCGCCGTCGGCGGCCTGACCACCGCGCAGATCGCCGCCGCGTTCCTGGTACCCGAGGCGACCATGGCGCAGCGGATCAGCCGGGCCAAGCAGACGCTGAAGGCGGCGGGCGGACGGCTGGCACCGCCGGACGGGGCGGGTGGAGCGGCGCGGCTCGGCGAGGTCCGGCACGTGCTGTACCTGATCTTCAACGAGGGCTACACGGCCAGTGGCGGCGAGGAGTTGACCGTGCCGCGGCTCGCCGTCGAGGCGATCCGGCTGACCCGGCTGCTGCTGCGCCTCACCCCGGGAGACGCCGAGACGGCGGGACTGCTCGCCCTGATGCTCCTCGCTGACGCCCGCCGGCCCGCCCGCACCGGACCGTACGGCGCGCTGGTGCCGCTGGAAGAGCAGGACCGCGAGCGATGGGACCACGAACTGCTGCGTGAGGGAATGGAGTTGATCGCCGCCACGCTGCCGGGCGGGCACCCCGGGCCGTACCAGGTGCAGGCGGCGATCGCCGCGGTGCACAGCGAGGCGGCGACCGCCGAGGCCACCGACTGGCCGCAGATCCTGGCGCTGTACGACCTGCTGCTGCGCTTCGACGCCAATCCGGTGGTCGCCCTCAATCGGGCCGTCGCGGTGGCGATGGTGCACGGCCCGGCGGCCGGGCTCGCTCTCCTGGACGCGCTGGCCGCCGACCAGCGCCTCGCCCGTCACCACCGCCTGCTCGCAGTCCGCGCCCACCTCCTCGACCGCCTCGGCACCGACCCGGCCGCCGCCGCCCGCGCCTACCGCGAAGCCGCCGCCCGCACCTCCAGCGCCCCCGAACGCCGCCACCTGGCGGCCCGAGCCCTGCGGCTTGAGGGCGCGGGTGGGGTGAATATGTAGGTCGGTCTACTGATTTGTGAGGGGTCGGTGGCGCGGTGTGGCAGGAAGTCGGCCTGGTCGACTTTCTGTGTGGGTGGGTGGGTGGGTGGGTGGGTGGGTGGTGGGGCGGGCGGGGTGGGTTGAGCGCCAAATTATGTCGGTCGGTCTACTGATTTGGCCCGAACTCTGCGGCTTGGCGGTGCGGGTGGGGCGAATATGTAGGTCGGTCTACTGATTTGTGCGGGTCGTGGCCTGGTGTGCGCAGAATTATGTAGGTCGGTCTACCTATTTGCTCTCGATGGGTTGCTCGCTGCACAGGAAGTCGGCCTGGCCGACTTCTCGTGTGGGGTGGGGTGGGGTGGGGTGGGGTGGGGTCGCGAGCAGGAATGTAGACCGGTCTACATAATTCCCCGGGGTGTCGGACCAGGGCGGGGGCGTGTCGGGTCGAGGGTGGGTTCAGGGGGCGTCGAGGAGGCTTCCAACTCTGCTGGGACGGCCCCATCATGGGCTCCCGTTCGGGCAGCACCGTCCCCAGGAGGCAGAAGAGATGACGATCCCACTCCCCGTCCGGATCCAGGCCGCCGTCGTCCGGGGCATGTACGCCCTGCCGGAGGGCGTGCGGCGGGCGATCGCGGGCAAGCCGGTGGTGCGGGACGGGCAGACGCTCGCGTTGGACGCGCAGTTGATACTCAAGCTGCAGCGGCAGTCGAAGGCGGCCCTGGTGATGCCGGGCGGGGTCGAGCCGTCGCGGGCCGCGATGGAGTACGCCCGGTACCTGGTGGGTGGGCCGACGCTCCACTCGGTGGCCGCGCGGGCCGTCGGGATCCCGCAGGAGCAGGGCGAACTGGCCGCCACCCTGTACACGCCGGAGGGCCTGGCGGAGGGTTCCGGCCTGCTGGTGTACCTGCACGGCGGGGGCTGGGTGGTCGGCAGCCGGACCAGTCACGACCACGTCGCCCGGTTCCTGGCGCAGCGGGCGCACGTGCGGGTGCTGTCGGTGGAGTACCGGCTGGCGCCCGAGCACGTGTTCCCGGCCGCGGCCGAGGACGCACTGGCCGCGTTCGACTACGCGCATGCCAAGGCGGCCGACCTGGGCGCGGACCCGGAGCGGATCGCGATCGGCGGCGACAGCGCGGGCGGCAACCTGGCCGCCGTCGCGGCGCAGCAGGCCGTGCGGCGCGGTGGTCCCGCGCCGGTGTTCCAGCTGCTGCTGTACCCGGCGACCGACGCCTCGACCCGACGCCCCTCGCGCGAGCTGTTCGCCGACGGGTTCTTCCTGACCGGCGCCGACGCGGACTGGTTCCTGGAGCAGTACGCGCCCGAGCCCGCCGACCGCACCGACCCGCGCCTGTCGCCGCTGCTCGCCGGGGACCTGGCCGGCCTGCCGTCCGCGTACATCGGCACCGCGGGCTTCGACCCGCTGCGGGACGAGGGCGAGGCGTACGCGCGGGCGCTGGAGGAGGCCGGGGTGGCGGTGCGGTTGAGCCGGCAGCCGGACCTCATCCACGGGTACGTCAACTACATCGGCATCGGCCGGCGCTTCCGGGAGGCGACCGCGGAGGCGGCCGAGGCGCTGCGCCAGGCGCTGGCCGCGGCGTAGCGGAGACGCGCGGCCGGACAACAGGACAGGCCGGAGGACGGATCAGAAAGGCGGAACGGAAGGCGGAACGAAGGGCGGGGCCTCGACGGGCCTCGCCCTTCGTCGTGCCCGGATGCGTGCCGACGTGGGTGAGGAGACCCGCCCACCCGCACCCGTCCACCCGCACGCTCCCACTCCCGCCCGCGTACCCGGGCCGCCGGGGGCGCGAGCCCTGCAGTCGCGAGCCCTGCAGCCGCGCCGGTTCGCCGCTGCGCAGGGGGTTCTCGGCGGCAGGGTCTTATTGTACTGTCCGTCTAATAAGCGGGTGAGCGGGAACCCGCAGCAGCAGGCACCTGGAGGCAGCCATGGCTCTCACCGACCCGAGGGCGCGGAGGCGGGACCACCGTCAGGACGACCACCGGAGTGACCGTCACACCACGGCCGACGACGACGTCTCGAAGCGACTGCTGGAGTCGGCCGCCACCCTCTCCTTCGACCCCTCGACCGAGATCGACTGGGACGCCCCCCTCCCCGAGGGGCACTACGGCCTCAACCCCGAGTGGAGCACGCTCTACGGCACGCGGCTGTGGGACGAGATGACCGAGCGGCAGCGGGTGACCCTGACCCGGCACGAGGTCTGCTCGATCATGAACACCGGCATCTGGTTCGAAATGATCCTCCAGCAGATGGTGCTGCGCGACCAGTACCTCAAGAACCCCGCCAGCGCGGAGTTCCAGTTCGCCCTCACCGAGATCGCCGACGAGTGCCGCCACTCGATCATGTTCGCCCGGGCCTGCGAGAAGATGGGCGTCCCCGCCTACCGGCCGAACAAGCTGATCGCCCAGGCCGGACGCGTGTTCAAGGCGCTCGCCAAGGGCGAACTCGCCTTCGGCGGCATCCTGGTGGCCGAAGAGGTGCTCGACGTCATGCAGCGCGACTGGATGCGCGGCGAGAACGTGCTGGAGATCGTCCGCGGGACGTCCCGGATCCACGTGGTCGAGGAGTCGCGGCACATGAAGTTCGCCCGGCAGGAGATCCGCGAGCGGATGCGGCACGCGAGCCCGGCGCGCCGACGCGCCTCGGCCACCGGCATCGCCGTGGGCGCGTACGTCATCGTCACCAGCATGGTCCACCCGGGCGTGTACCGGGCCGCCGGGCTCGACGTACAGCGGGCGCTCGCCGAGGTACGGGCCAACGAGCACCGCAAGGCGATGATGCGCACCAGCTCCCGGCACCTGATGGCCTTCCTCGCCGAGACCGGGCTGCTCACCGGCCGCTCGGCGGCCGTCTACCGCCGCGTGCACATGCTCTGACCCGCAGTCGGAAGCGCACCTGCCGCCACCCCCCGCCACCAGACCCCCCGGCACCAGACCCCCTGCCGCCCTGCCACCAGACCCCCCGGCACCAGACCCCCTGCCACCCCCCAACGCGCAGCGAGGACCCCTCACCGGCCATGGCCTACGCGATCACCCAGACCTGCTGCAACGACGCCTCGTGCGTGTCCGTCTGCCCGGTCAACTGCATCCACCCGACCCCGGACGAGCCGGAGTTCGGCACCACCGACATGCTGTACATCGACCCGAAGGCGTGCATCGACTGTGGCGCCTGCGCGGACGCCTGCCCGGTGGACGCGGTGTTCCCGGTCGACCGGCTGCGCGGTCCGGACACCGTGTTCGGGGACCTCAACCGCGACTGGTTCCGTGACCACCCCAACGACCACGCCTGGGGTCGGCCCAGCTTCCCGCGCAGCCTGCCGGGGGAGCTCGGCGCACTGCGGATCGCCGTCGTCGGCACCGGGCCGTCCGCCGGGTACACCGCGCAGGAACTGCTGCGCAGCACCAGCGCCGAGATCACCATGATCGACCGGCTGCCGGTCACCGGCGGTCTGCTGCGGCACGGCGTCGCGCCCGACCACCAGTCCACCAAGCGGATCGCGGAGAGCTTCGCGAGCGTGTTCCACGACCCCCGGCTGCGGATGCACCTGAACGTGGAGATCGGCGCGGACGTCACCCACCGGGAACTCGCCGAGCACCACCACGCGGTGGTGTACGCCGTCGGCGCGGCCGCCGACCGCCGGCTCGGCATCCCCGGCGAGGACCTGCCCGGCAGCCTGCCCGCGACCGCCTTCGTCGGCTGGTACAACGCCGATCCGACCGTGCCGGGCGACGCCGTCGAGCTGTCGGCGGAGCGGGTGGTCGTGGTCGGCAACGGCAACGTGGCCGTGGACATCGCTCGCATCCTGCTCACCGACCCGGACCGGCTCGCCGCCACCGACATCGCCGACCACGCCCTCGCCGCACTGCGCGGCAGCCGGGTGCGGGAGGTCGTGCTGCTCGCCCGGCGCGGTCCGGAGCAGGCGGCGTGGACCAGGGCGGAGTTCCTGGCGTTGCGGCAGCTGCCGGGCGTCGAGGTGGTGGTCGAGGACCACCCGGAGGTCCGGGCGGCGATCGAGGGGGCGGTGTCGGCCGAAGAGGCGGGTCCGGACACCGCGACACCGCCGACGGGCTCGCGGGCGGCACTGCTCGCCGGCCTGCCGCTGGTCCCGTACGACGGGGCCGCCGAGCCCGGCGCGGGGCGGCGGATCGTGCTGCGGTTCCTGTCGGCGCCGGTGGAGCTGTCCGGCGACGGGCGGGTCGAGGCCCTGACCGTCGAGCGGACCACGCTGGTGGACGGGGACCGGGTCGAGGCGACCGGGGAGCAGGACGTGCTGCGGGCCGGGCTGGTGGTGCGCTCCATCGGGCACCGCGGGGTGCCGGTGCCGGGGCTGCCGTTCGACGAGCGGACGGGGACGGTTGCGCACCGGGGCGGCCGGGTCGTCGACCCGGCGACCGGGCAGCCGCTGCCGGGGACGTACGTGGTGGGGTGGGCCAAGCGCGGCCCGTCCGGCGGGATCGGCGCCAACCGGGCGTGCGCGCGCGAGACCGTGGACGCGCTGCTGGACGACGCGGCCGCCCGGGTGCTGCCCGTACCGGAGACGGGCCGCGCGGACTTCGACCGGCTGGTGCGGCGCCGCCGGCCCGACGCGGTCGGGCTGAAGGAGCTGCGGGCGGTGGACCGGGCCGAGCGCGAACGGGGCGCGGCGGAGGGGCGGCCCCGGGTGAAGCTCGCCACCGTGTCCGAACTGCTGGCGGCGGGCCGCCGACGGTAGGCGGCCCGGGACCGTCGGGCCGTACGAGCCCCGCAGGCCGTGCAGGTCCCGCAGGCCGCACAGGCCGCACAGGCCGCACGGGTGCCGCGCAGGAAGTCGGTCCGGTCGACTTCCTGCGCGAGCCCCTCGCCGGTCCCCTCGCCACCCCCTGCCAAACCCTCCCGAACCCCCGCGCCGCTTCCCCCGTACGGAGCCCCGCGAGGGGTTGATGCGCGGACTGCCCGGTTGACGAGGCCGTGTCCCGGTGAGGCCGGGGTGCGTTGGGTGGGTGTGAGTGGATTTGGGGTGATGCCGGTCCCACGGCGGTGGCCGGCCGAAGAAACGATCCTGCATGGGCTGGAGCCGCCCGGAGAACCCGATCCGGAGGCCCCCATCTATGCCGAGCTGGCCCGGCGGTGGCAGGCGGAGGGGCGGTCCGTCCCCGGACTGCCCGACCCGGTGTGGGAGTCCCTGGCCGCGCCCGGAGGCGGAGGTCAGTCCACGGGATTCGCCTCCGGACAGACCGGATGGACCGGATAGAACTGGCGCGCCCAGCGGCGGAACAGCCCGATCGAGCGCTCCCCGGGGACGAGCCGCGGCCGCTCCAGGTACCGCTTGTGGGTGAGCACCGGCCGGTCCTGCTTGATGATCCGCACCGAGGCCCGCAGCGCCGGCCAGGTCCCGGGCCCGGCCGACGCAGAACCAGCCGCTCGGGTACGGCAGCGGCGCCGAGCGCCCGCCCACGGCCGGGGTCACCTCGACGGCTTGACGGCGGTGTGGACGTACCAGGCGATGTACTCGCGGACGGCGTACATCTCCACCGTGGAGCGGAGGTTGAGCCACTTCGCCGGATCGCCGAAGCGCCGCACGACCTCCCACGGGAGCCGGAAGTACGCGTACACCGCCTCCGAGGTGGGCGTGTAGCGCGGCGTCGCGTCCAGCGCCTCCTCGACCTCGAAGCCGGCCTCGGCAAGCAGCCGCGGCAGGTTGCGGGCGTGGTAGAGCTTGGCGCCCGTCATCGTCATCGCGTCCAGGTACGGTTCGAGCAACGCCCGTGCGCCCGGCTCCAGTTCGTCCAGCGGGGCGGTGCTCATCGGGCCGAGCAGCACCAGCCGCCCGCCCGGCCGCAGCACCCGGTGGAACTCGGCCAGGGCGCGCGGCGGGTCGTAGGAGTGGACGAGCGTCTCCATCGAGTAGGCGCCGTCGAACTCGTCGTCCCCGAAGGGGAGCCGGTGGAAGTCACCCCAGGAGAAGGCGGTCCGGCCGTCCAGCGCGGCGCGGGCGCTGAGCCGACGGGCCTCGGCGAGGTGGAAGTCCAGCACGTCGACCCCGGTCACCGCCAGCCCGAAGCGCGCTGCCATCGCCCGTGCCACCACCCCCGCACCGCACCCGGCGTCCAGCACCCGGGCCCCGGCCGGCAGTGCCAGCTTGCGCCCCAACACGTCCTCCAGCTGCCGCTGCGCCCGCCACAGCCGCCACTTCGACTGCCCCGGCTCCGTCCACCCCCAGTGCCGGGCGTTGCGCGCCACCCGGGTGTAGAACCACCGGCTCCCGCTCCGCCCGTACACCCGGCGCAGCCCGGTCAGATCGAGTTGCTGAGCGCCCATGCGGACACGCTAGCCGCAGGCCTCGGCCGCACCCCGGCGCGCCACGGACGGTTGCCCCGGTGGGGCGTGTTGTGCGGTCGTCCGACCGCCTGATCAACGGACCGGCGCGCTCGGCGGTCAGGCGGACATCGGTGCGGGCCTGCGAGGGCCTGCGCAAGCCTTCGCGGCCGGGCTCGCAAGCCCGCGAGGCCGGGCGAGGGCCGGTCGTCAGAGGCCCGGGCCCTGCCCCCGCCGGGCGCGCTTCAGCTCCTCCCAGCGCTGCGCCTGCTCCGGCGTCAGGGCACCGCGCAGCTCCGCCAGCTTCAGCAGCTGCGCCTCCGCTTCGGCGCCCAGCGGCTGGGCCTCGGCGCGGTAGTGGTCGGTGAGGAGGGCGTCCAGCTCGGGTCGGGTGAGGGCGGGGTCGAGGCGCTGGGCGAGCTTGGCCATGTTGCGGTACGAGCCCTGGAGCAGGAACGGCGGTTCGGCGCGGGTGCGGTCGTCCTGGGCGGCCGAGTCCAGGTAGGCGCGGTTGACGGCCAGGACGGTGGTGCGCAGGTGGAGCAGGCCGGCCAGGACGGCGGTCATCCGCTCGACCTCGGCGGCGGGCCAGGCGCCGGCCAGCGTGCCGCCGGGGACCCCCGTCGCACGGGCGAGCAGGGTGTCCAGGTCGGCGCGCTCGGCGGTGGCGAGCGGGGCGAGGTGGGGGTTGGCGGGCAGGGCGTTCTCGACGAAGCTGAGCGCGAACAGGTCGTCGCGCCCGGCGACGGCGTCGCCGAGGTTCCAGACGTCGGCGCGGTTGGCGAGCATGTCGGGCAGCCGGAAGAGCCGGCCGGACTCGGTGTACGGGTTGGCGGCCATCACCACGGCGAAGCGCTTGCCGCGCAGGTCCCACTCGCGGGCCTCGCCGTCCCAGACGCCGTCGATCCGGCGCTGCGCGTCGCACAGCGGGATGAAGCGCTGCAGGAACTCGGGCGAGGTGTGCTGGACGTCGTCGAGGTAGAGCAGCACGTTGTCGCCGGCGTGCAGGGCGAAGTTGAGCTTCTCGACCTCGCGCCGGGAGGTGGCGTCGGGCGCCTCGGCCGGGTCGAGCGAGGTGACACGGTGGCCGAGCGCCGGGCCGCTGACGGAGACCAGCAGCAGGCCGAGCCGCTCGGCGAGGTACTCGACGAGGGTGGTCTTGCCGTAGCCGGGCGGGGAGACCAGCAGCAGCAGGCCGCTGCGGTCGACCGGTCCGCCGGACTCCGCCGTGCCGAGCTGCTTGGCCAGGTTGTCGCCGATCAGCGGCAGGTACACCCGGTCGATCAGCCGGTTGCGGACGAAGCCGTTGAGCGGGGCCGGCCGGTACTGGTCGAGCCGCAGCCGGGCGTGTTCGGCGGCCAGCAGCTCGCCGCGCAGCTTCTGGTAGGCCCGGTGACCGGGGACCTCCACCTCCTCGAAATCCCGGACCCGGGCGAGCAGTTCGTCCAGTCGGAGGTCGAGTGCGCCGCCCGCCAGGCGCGGGTGGTCGCCGAGCAGCCCGGTCAGCCGGGTGCCCACCGCCCCGTCCACCGGCCGGCGCGGCAGGGACGGGCAGAGCAGGACGGCGGCGGCCTCGGCGAGGTCGGCCGGATCGGCGTCGGCGGCTCCCGCCGTCAGCCAGGCGGTGGCGAGCTGGCGCCGTACGGCCAGGAGTGCGGGCTCGTCGGGCAGGGCGGCCAGCGCCTCGGTGAGGCCGGCCGACTCGGGGGCGGCGCGGAACTTGTCGAGCAGCGCGGCCGCGCCCGCCGAGTAGGCGAATGTCGGTGATTCGGCGGCCAGTTCGGCCACCAGGTACGGTCCGGCGCCCTCCGCCCCGGCAGCGGAGGCTCCCCGCGCGCCGCCTCCGGGCGTTCCTGCCCCGGGCGTTCCTGTTCCGCGCCTTCCTGCTCCGCTCCTTCCTGTCCCCAGGGCGAACTCGGTGACGGCGTCCGAGAGTTCGGCGGCCAGCGCGTCCAGCGCCGGCACGCCGCCGAAGGCCTGCCGGGCGAGCCCGAGCGAGCGGGCCCGGGTGTGCCAGAGCAGCCGCTGCCGCTCGTCCGCGCCGTACGCCCAGTACAGCTGCGCGGCCGCCCGGGCGCCTGCCGGGTGCCGCAACAGCCCGGCGTCGGCGGAGAGTTCGAGCAGCGCGCGGAGCAGCAGCGCCGCGTCGTGGTCGTGCACGCCGCGCTGGTAGCCCTCGTCCGGCCGCTGCTCGGCGGCCCGCCGGACGTGGTCCAGCAGGTCCGCGTCGGCGGAGAGCGAGTCCGGCTCGGCGGCCAGCAGCAGGCTCGCGGCGAGGTACTCGGCGCGGTAGAGCTGTGGGGTCTCCGACGGCAGCGGACGGTCCCAGTAGCGCTCGGTGGCGGCGAAGGCCGGGTCGGTGACGGGGGAGCGGTAGTCGGTGCCGGTGAGGGTGAAGGCGGGGCGCCCGCGCCAGGGCACGAGGGCGAGTTCGGGCCGCTGGGTGGTGACGGCGAACAGGTGTCGGCCCAGCCGCAGGGTGCCGGGACCGTCCCCGGCGAGTTCGGCGCGGTCGCGCAGGGCGCGGTGGGCGCGGCCGCGGGCGGCGCGCAGCCGTCCGGTCAGCTCCGCGGCCCGGACCCGGTCGCCGAGCGCGGTCAACTGGCCGGCGAGGTCGCGGAGTTTGACGGCGGTCGGGTCGGCGGCGAGCGCGGCGTCGATCTCGGCGGCGGTGTCCAGGGCGGCCAGTCGGCGGTGCAGGGTGTCGAGGATCCGCTCGGCGGAGGCGGCGAGCCGGTCGGCGCGGCGGGCCCGTTCCTCCAGCAGGTGCTGGCGGCGGGCGGTGAGCGCGTCGTGGATCTCGGTGCGCCGGTCGGCGAGCTGCTCGCCGAGGGCCGGGTCGGCGTCGGCGAAGCGGGTCTCCAGCTGCTCGATCCGCAGCAGGAGCCGGCCGAGCCGGTCGTCGCAGGCCTCGGGGGTGTCGGCGGCGGCGAGCGCGGCGGTGGTGGCCTGGGCGAGCAGCGCCGTCTCGGCGGCGAATTCGGCGGCGGCTTCGCGGGTGCGCAGCTCCCGGCGGCGCACGGTGAGCGCGGTCCGGGCCCGGTTGAGCAGCCCGAGGACGTCGGCGAGGCGGTCCAGGATGGCGGTGCGGGTGGTGGCGTCGGCCAGGTCGAGGGTGCCGACCAGCTCCGAGACGGTCTGCAGCGCCTCGCTCTGGGCGTTCAGTTCGTGGCCCAGCGGCTCGGCCTCGGCGGCGGTCGCGATCGCGGCACACTGCTCGGCCAGTTCGGCGGCCCGCCGCCGGTGCGGTTCGAAGGCGGTGGGCTCGGCCAGTTGGCCGACGGCGCGGTCGGCGGCCTCGGCCAGGCCCTCGGCGAGGTGCGCGGCGAGCGCGTCGATCCGCTCGGGGTCGGCCCGCGGCAGGTCGCGCAGCGCCTCGACCCGGCCCTGGGCGCGGCGCAGCCCGGCGAGCCGGTCGACCCACTCGGCGGCGTCGGCCAGGGTCTCGCCGCGGGCGGTGCGCAGCAGGCCCTCGACGTGCTCGGCCGCCTCGCCGGTCTGGCCGGCGGCGTGCGCGGTGAGCTGGGCGATCGCCTCGTACTCGGCGATGACCTGCCGGGCGGTGTCGCGGATCTCGGCGAGCGGCGCGGCGAGGTCGCCGAGGCCGTTCTGGCCGAGCCAGTGGTGCCGGTCGGCGGTGCGGGTGCAGGCGGTGAGGACGGCCCGGTGGCCGGCCGGGGTGTCGGCGCCGGCCTCGGCCAGGCGGGCGAGCGCGAGGCAGTCGGCCAGGCCGCGTACCAGGTCGGCGTTGCCGATCCGGGCCAACGGCCCGGTACCGGGCGGCTGTTGGGCGGCGAAGCGCTCGCTGGTGAACGGGGTCTGCCAGAGCTGGACGGGGTGCAGCCGGGTGGGTCCGTCCTCGGCCGGGCGCAGTGCGATCAGGGTGCCGTCGGCGAGCAGTGCGTACCCCTGGCAGGGCAGCGGGGCGGCGGCCTCCTGGCGGACGCTGTTGTACGGCTGCAGCAGGGCGCGGCCGTCGGCGGGGGAGCGGAACTCGTACAGCACGTCCTCGCCGTTGGGCGAGACGACGGTGCGCTCGTAGGCCAGGCCGTCCACCGGCTGGTCGAAGGTGCGCACGGTGCCGTCCGTGAGGTGGCAGCCGCCGGGGAAGGCCACGCCCTGGTCGGCGGGCAGCCGCAGGCAGGCCTGGCCGAGCGCGTCGATCCGGGTGACCTTGCCGCTGGGCAGGTGCACCACCAGGTGCCGGACGCCCTCCTCCTGGTACGGGCGCACGCGCACCAGCAGCAGGGTGCCGAGCCGGGCGTGGGCGATCTGCGCGTCGGCGAGGGTCTGCAGGGCCTCGGCCAGCGGCTCGTGGTGCAGCTCCCGGCCGTCCGGGGTGGTGAGGGTCAACCGGCCGCCGTCGACGCCGAGGTGGAGCTCGCCGGCCAGGTCGGCGCGGGGCGGGCGGCCGGGGCCGGCCGGCAGCTGGTCGTCGCGGGTCAGTGCCGTCCAGGCGAGCTGCTGCCCGTCGGCGGGGGTGTGGTCGCGCTCGCCGCGCCCGTCCAGGTAGGCGGGGCGGGTGTCGTCGGCGCCGTCGTCGAGGCGCCAGCGCAGCACCCGGACGTCGGTGGCGGCCGGGCCGGTGCGGAAGACGGCGAGCAGTCGCCCCTCCGCCGGGCGCAGGCGTTCCAGGCGGGCGTCGCGGAAGTAGCGCCGCAGGTCGGCGAGGTCCTGGCGCAGTCGAGGGTCGTCCAGCAGGGTGCCCTCGGCGGGGGCGGGGGAGAGGTCGGGGCCGTGGAGGCCGAGTACGTCGGCGAAGTCCTCGGCGCCGTCCCCGACTTCGGTGGGGCGGGTGCCGAGCAGGAGCAGCCCGCCGGCGGCGGTGAGGTCCTGCGGGAGGCAGGACCGGGGGGTGGTGAGCCGCCCGGTGCCGGTCAGCCGCAGCTCCCCGCCGCCGAACTCCTCGACCCGGCGGGCGTTCAACGCCTGCGCGCGGTCGGCGAGTTCGGCGGCGGCCCGGGCGAGCCGGTCGCGCAGGACCTCGTAGGTGCCGGCGTCGAGCCGGTCGTCGAGGACGTCCACGGTCAGTTCCTCAGGTACTCGGCGGATCGTTGCTCGGAGCGGTGTTGCCCGGAGCGGTGTTGCCCGGAGCGGTGTTGCCCGGAGCGGGGTTGCCCGCAGCAGCCTCGCCGGAGCCGGGCTGCCCGGAACGATGTTGCCCGGAGCCGGGCCGCTCGGAGCCGGGCTGCCCGGCTCCGTAGGCTACTTGGAGCCGTTCAGCGCGGCGCCGCCACCGGCCAGCGTCCCGATCGGGGCCTCGGCGATCCCCAGCTTCCGTGCCGAATCCAGGAGTTGGCGCAGCTGTCCGGACTGCTCGCCGGCGCCCGAGCCGATCAGCTTCATCAGCAGCGCGGAGACCGTCAGGTTCTGCACGTCCGCCGTGGAGACCGAGGACAGCACCCGGGTGAGGTCCTCGGTGAAGCCGGCCCGGCCGTCCAGCCAGGGGCCGGCCAGGGCCTGCGCGGTCTGCGAGTGGCCGACGAAGGCGTCCACGCTCTTGCCGGCCGTCACCGACTGCACCAGCCGGTCGAAGAAGACCGAGTCCCCGCCGACGATGTCGATCTTGGCCTTCTCCAAGCCGGTCGCGACCAGCGCGGCCTGCGCCTCGGCGATCTGCCGCTGCGCGTCCAGCCCGGCCAGCCGGACGTCCTTCTCGGCGGCCAGCCGCAGCCGGTACTCCTCGTGCTCGCGCGAGGCCTCGTCCAGCTTTGCCATCGCGGCGGCCTTCTCGGTCAGGCCCTCGGCCTCGGCCTTCAGCTTGGCGCCGACCTCCAGCGCGGCCGCCTTGGCCTTCTCGGCCTGGACGACGGCCTCGGCGAGGCCCACCTTCTCCACGGCCGCGGCCTCCTGCTCCCGCACTTGGACGCGGGCCAGACCCTCGGCGGCGGCCTCCGCCCGGACGCCCTCGGCCATCCTGATCTTGGCGGCCGCGTCCAGCTCGGCGGCCTGCTGCCGGGCCTCGGCCAGCACCAGCGCCTCGCGGGCCTTGTGCGTGGCGGCCTGCTCGGCGGCCTCGGCGGCCTTGATGTCCTTGACGAGCTTCTCCTGCGCCTCCGCCTCGGCCTGGATGACGACGGCCTTGCGGACGCGCTCGGCCTCCTCGGTGGCGCGCAGCGTCTTGACGGCCTCCTCCTGCTCGGCGACGGTCCGGTCCACCGCGACCCGCTCGCGGACCACGTCGGCGACGTCCCGCTTGGCCGACTCGACCTCCTTCACCTTGGCGATCGTGGCGAGTTCGGTCTCCCGCTCGCGGCCGACGACCTCCAGCAGACGGTCCTTCTCGATCCGCTCGTTCTCCACCGCGATCACCCGCTCGCGGTTCTTCTGCGCCACCGCGACCTCGCGGGCCTGGTTCTCCCGCTGCACCCCGAGCAGCTCCTCGGTGCGCAGGAACGCGGTCTGCGCGTTGAGCCGCTCCTCCTCCTGCACCCGGGCGATCACCGCGTCCTCCTTGGCCCGCAGGGTCTCGATCTCGCGGCGCTGGCGGATCTCGGCGTCGGCCTGGCGGCGTTCGAGCTCCAGGACGGTCTCCCGGGCGTCCACGTTCTGCCGGGTGATCTCCTTCTCCTCGGTACGCTGGTACTCGTTGGTGCGCACGTGCTCGATCGCGGTCAGCTCGGTGATCTTGCGGATGCCCTGGGCGTCCAGGATGTTGTCGCCGTCCAGCTGGCTCATCGGGGTCTGTTCGAGGTGGTCGATGGCCGCGTCCTCCAGCGTGTAGCCGTTGAGGTCGGTGCCGATGACCGCGATGATCTGGTCCCGGAACTCGTGCCGGTGGGTGTACAGGTCGGTGAAGTCCAGCTGCTTGCCGACGGTCTTGAGCGCCTCGGCGAACTTCGCGGCGAAGAAGTCCTGGATCGCCTGCGGATCGCTGGCCCGGGCGGTGCCGATCGACTGCGCGACCTTGACGACGTCCTCGACGGTCTTGTTCACCCGGACGAAGAAGGAGATCCGGATGTCCGCCCGGATGTTGTCGCGGCAGATCAGGCCGTCCCGGCCGGCCCGGTGGATCTCCACCGTCTTGGCGGTGATGTCCATCAGCTCGGCCTTGTGGATGATCGGCAGGACGATCGCGCCGGTGAAGGTGACGTCCACCTTCTTCGTCCGGGAGACGATCAGTGCCTTGCCCTGCTCGACCTTCTGGAAGAGGCGGCCCACGAACAGCAGCATGGCGAGCAGGATGAGCAGCACGACGGCGACGAGCACGCCGAAACCCACGGCGATGGTGTCCATCACGGAGTCCTTTGACGATGGCGAGATGGTGCGAAGAGGAAAGCGGAGGAAGTGAACTGACGAAGGGTCAGAGGTGACGGGGTCCGGGCTCTCAGGTGAGGCCCGGCGGCGACGGGTCGAAGGGCGCCACCAGGAAGTGCTCGCCCTCGGCGTCGTAGTCGAAGATCAGGGCGGTCCGCCCGACCGTCAGCCCGGGCTCCGGGGTGGTCGTGCGGACCTGGACGGTCGCGGTGGAGCCGTCCTCGGCGGTGACCTCGGCCTGCCCGAAGTCGGCCGTCACCCGGCCGGTCCGGATCACGCAGACCCGGCCGACGAAGTCCCCCCGGGTGGTCGGCCGGTCCTGCGGGAAGAGCCGCCGCAGCGGCTTGACGAGCACCCGGGTGCCCGCCCAGGAGGCGACCAGCGCGACGGCGAACACTCCGCCGCGCGCCGGCGCCCCCGAGGTGAGCACGGTGCCGGCCAGGCTGACGAACCAGGCGAGCGCGACCAGCAGCGACACCGCCACCGTCACGGGCACGCCGCCCAGTCCCAGCGCGTCCAGCACGCCCCCGTGGTGGCCGGCCGCGGCGCGGGCGCCGTTGCCCCCGTTCCCCCCGTCGGAGCCGTGCCCGTCGGTGCCGTGCCCGTCGGTGCCGTGCCCACCGTGCGACCCGTGGGCCACGTGCCCCCCGACACCGTGCCCCCCGGCACCGTGCCCGACGTGACCCACCTGACCCGCATGGCCGACGTGGCCGACATGACCGACGTGCCCGGCATCCAGGTGGTGCCCGACGCCGTGCCCCCCGTGCAGGGCGTCGAACCCCAGTCCGCCGAGCAGCATGAGCAGCCAGTACCCGACGACCACCACCAGTGCGAAACTGAACAGCGCCGTCGGAAAGGCCAGCGCGGCCGCGAAGAATCCCCCCGTCCCGGCCACGCTCCCCCGCCTTTCCCACGGCACCGCGCTTCGGCGCCGGAGAGATCATGGCAGTGGAGCCGCCCGCCGCACATTGCCAGGATCCGGCAATCTTTACGGCTCTTTGACACCCTGGTACACGCGACCCACGTGACACTGCAACAGCCGGGCAACAGAACGGCCGCCGGACCGTCGCAGCGGGCCCGAGCGGGTTTGACGAGCCGGTTCGACGAGCGGCTTCGAGCCGGGTCCTAGAGCGGCTGCTCCGGCCAGTTCAGCAGCCGCGCGCCCATCGCGGCGGTCTCCAGCGTGAAGCGCTGCAGCGCGTCCGACGGGTCGTACCCCGTGAGCGCCTTGATCCGCTCCAGGCGGTAGCTCAGCGTTCGCACGCTCAGCCCCAGCCGGCGCGCCGCCTCCGCGTTCACGTAGGCGGCCTCCGCCTGCACCGCGATGGTGTCCAGCAGTGGACGGGCGCCGCCGCGCGCCTCGGTCAGCGGGCCGAGCACGCTGCGCACCAGGTCCGCCATGGCCGCCCGGTCGCGCATCAGCACCGGGAAGACCAGCAGCTCCTCGGCCTTCAGCTGCCGGGCCGGCAGGCCCAGGCGCTGCGCGTAGTCCAGCGCGTCCAGCGCCTCGTCGTAGCTGCGCAGTACCCCGCTCGGCCCCGAGTGCCGACGGCCGGTGGCCACCCGCAGCACCGGGCGGTAGCCGGGGCCCGGGCGCAGCGTCAGATCGGCGAAGGCCTCCAGCACGGCCCGCTCGGAATCCGGGGCGATGCAGACCAGCCGGCCGTCCTTGCCGGCCAGCAGCACGTCCCGCTCGCCGAACCGCCCGGCCAGTTCCCGCTCCACCCGGTGCACCAGCGGGTGCACGTCCGCGAACGGCTCGTCGCCCACCGCGACCGCCACCGTGTACGCACCCGCCAGCCGCAGCCCGAACCGCTCCGCGCGCTCGGCGAGCAGGCCGAGGTCGCTGCGGCCGAACAGCAGGTCGTCGATGAACTCCCGTCTGGCTGCCTCCTCCTGACGGACCGCCAGGCGTTGCGCGCGCTCGTGCCCCTCGCCGAGCGCGGCCAGCGCGGCGTCGGTGGCGCCGAGCACGGCGTCGCCCATCCGGCGCAGCTCGCCGACGCTGGTCGCGGCGGTCGTCCCGGGCAGCGTCTGCCAGGCCCGGCGGGCCGCCGCCAGGCAGTGCGCCACCACCTCGCGCAGCCCGTACCCGGCCTCGGCGCAGTGCTCGCCCAGCCTGCGCAGACGCTCCAGCTCGTCGCGGCGCAGCAGCCGGCCGGTGCGGGAGACGTCGGCGAGCAGGACGAGGTAGGCCTCGGCCAGCTCGGTGGGCATGTCGAGCTCGATCCCCTCGGTCACCGTGTCCTGCCATCCCCCGAACGACCTGGTATTTCGGCGCTGAACATTAGCAGGATCGATACGGCCGGAGACCGGTGCCGCCGCACCCGCGAGCCCCGACGCCGCCCGCCTCGGAATCCCGGCGCCCCGGGCGTCGGAATCCGGGCGCCACGGCTGTCGGAACCCGGGCGCTACCGGTCGCGGAAGTGCAGCACGAACCGCGCGCTGCTGCCGTCGATCCGCCGCCGCACGTACAGGAGCGGGGTGCCGTCCGGGGTGCAGCTGACGCCCTCGCGGACCAGCAGCGCGGTGCCCGGCGGGACACCCAGCAGTTCGGCGTCGGCGAGGTCCGCACCGACCGCGCCGAAGGCCCGCCAGTCGTACTCCAGCTCCACCCCGGCGGCCCGCGCCAGGTCCAGCACCAGGTTCCCGGGGCGGCCCGGCCGGACCAGCTCGGCGGGCAGCGGGCCGAACGGCACCCAGTAGCTGCAGGCGGCCCGGGCCCGCCCGCCCAGCCGGATCACCGAGTCCACCCGGGACAGCTCGCCGGGCTCGCGGCCGAGCCGGCGGGCCGCCTCCGCGTCCTCCGCCGCGCCGGTCACGGGCGGCGAGGCGACGACGAACTCGCCGTCGCCCTGCTCCCCGTTCCCGTCACCGTCCCGATCGTCGTCCGGGCCGGTGCCCCGGCCGCCGGCGGGCAGAGCGGCGTGCACGCTGCCGAGGTCGAAGCGCTGGCTGCGCGGGTCCACGGTGATCGACACGCGGACGGCGGGCGGGCGGACGAAGGTGCCCACGCCCCGGCGGATCTCCACCACGGCCGCCCGCTCCAGCTCCGCGACCGCCTGCCGCACGGTCAGCCGGTTCACGCCGAACTCGCTGCTCAGCTCCGGCTCGCTCGGCAGCCGGGTGCCCGCCGGGTAGGTGCCGGCGTCGATGCGCTCCTGGAGCCGGCGCGCCAGGCGGCGGTACAGCGGGGTGCTCGGGGTGCCCGGAGGGTTGGTCGCCACACGCCCGATCCTACGAAGCCCGCCGCCCCGGACCCGCTGTCCGCCGCCCGCCGCCCCGGACCCGCTGTCCGCCGCCCGCGCCCCGGACCCGCTGTCCGCCGCCTGCGCCCCGGACCCGCGCGCCCCGGACCCGCCCGCGCTGCCCGGAGCCCGCCGCCTCGCCCGGGTCGCCCCGGCGCACGGACGGGGGTGGGATGGAGGGAGCGCGTCGGTCGCCGCTTGCCCGGCGACCCCCGGAGGGGTTAGACATCTAGACGTCTAGATGTCCGTCCGGATGCCCCACCCCCCGAGCGCGGCTCCACCGAAAGGCCTCCCGCATGTCCCTGGTCAACTTCCGCGACGCCGCCGTCCTCGGCGACCCCGAGGGCCGTCGGGTCCGCCCCGGCGTGCTGTACCGCTCCGCCCAGCCGTTCCCGGCCGCCGACGAGGCCACCGTCGCCCAGCTGCGCGCCTGCGACATCCGCACCATCGTCGACCTGCGCGACCCGCGTGAGACCGACCCCGCCGACTGGGCCGCCGCCGAGGCCGCCGGGATAGCCGTGGTCGCGGCCCCGGTGAACCCCGCGACCGACGCCCTCACCGCGCGGATGAGCACCATGACCACGGCCGCCGACCTCGGCGACTTCTACGTGCTGCTGGCCGAGTCCGCCCCCGAGGCGGTCGCCGCCGCCGTCGAGGCCACCGTCCGCCCCGGCGCCGTCCTGCTGCACTGCGCGGCGGGCAAGGACCGCACCGGCCTGCTGACCGCCCTGCTCCTCGACCTCCTCGGCGCCTCCGTGGACCGCATCGTCGCCGACTACGCCCGCACCACCGACGCCCTCCCGCAGATCTTCGAGGGCCTCGCCGAGCGCCACCGCACCGCCCTCAACGACCACTCCACCTCCCGCGTCACCGACTCCCAGGGCCGCAACCTCACGATCCCCGCCCCCCTGCTGGAAGCCCCGGCCGAGGCCATGTCCGTCTTCCTCGACCGCGTCCGCACCCACCACGGCGGCGCCGCCTCCTTCCTCCCCGCCTGCGGCGTCCCGACCGCCACCCTCACCGCCTTCCGCACCAAGGCCGGCGCCGCCGTGGCCTGACCCGGCAGCGACCCGGCCGCCTCGGCACAAGGCCTCCCGGCCCGGCAGCGACCCGGCTGCCCCGACGGCGGCCCCGCCGCCCCCGCCCGCGCGGCAACTCCGTTGCGCCGCCCCCGCCCAGCCTGGCACCACCGTGCCCGGCGGGGCGGGGGCACAGGATGCGGCAGGGAGCGTGGAGACCGGGGGCGCGGCGTGATGGCCACACTGCTGCGGAGCGCCGCCTCACACGTCCCGTCGCCGCACCACGACCACCGTGACCGTCACCGCGACGACGGCCCACACGCCCATCGTGATCCAGGAGTCCAGCACGGTCGGCGCGTACTTCCCCATCGTGGCCGAGGAGCCGGGGGTGATGGTGAGCCGGCTGACGGTGCTGAGCGGCAGGTGGGTGCCGATCTCCTTCAGCCACCGGTAGCGGTCCCCGCCGAACATCAGCGGCAGGATGAACATCAGCATCACCAGCGAGACGATCGAGGCGGTGGCGTGCCGCAGCAGCGCGCCGAGCGCCATGCCGATCAGCGCGCAGGTCGGCACGATCGCCGCGTAGCCGAGGACGGCCCGCAGGCAGCCCTCGTCGGAGACGGAGAGTCCGACGTGCCGGGAGGCGAGCATCGCGTTCGTGGTGAAGAAGGACCCGAACGACACCACCAGCCCGGCGAGCGCGGTGATCCCGCCGATCAGCACCACCTTGGCCGCGATCACTCCGCGCCGGTCCGGGACCGCGGCGAAGGTGGTGCGGACCAGGCCGGTGGTGTACTCGCCGAACACGGTGATCGCGCCGAGGCTGCCGGCCGCGATCGCCAGCAGGTCGCTCGACATGCTGCTCAGGCCGTGGAACAGCGGGTCGTACCGGTACGGCGGGTGGCCGGGCATCGGCGCGGGCGGCTGGTCGATGTACGTCAGGTCGCTGTGGACGGCGTTCAGGTTGACCACGATCGCCACCAGCGAGGCGAGCGCGAGCACCCAGTACGTCGACCGCAGCGAGCGCAGCTTGATCCACTCGGCGGCGAGCAGGTCGGTGAACCGGGGCGCCGGCTCGCCGGAACGAAGGGCGAGGGTCGTGCTCATCGGGCGTCTCCAGCCAGGTACTCGACACTGCCGGCGGTCAGGGACATGAACGCGGACTCCAGGGAGGACGTCCGGGTGGCGAGTTCGTGCAGCACCACGCCGTGCCGCAGGGCGAGTTCGCCGATCCGCTCGGCGGGCAGGCCCGCGACGATCCCGAACTCCGGTTCCATCTCGCGGACTTCGGCCCCCTCGGCCCGCAACGCCGCCGCCAGCGAGGCGAGTCCGGGCGTGCGTACGGCCACCGAGGTCACCGCGTTGCGGGCCGAGAAGTCCGTGAGGCTCTCGTCCGCGATCAGCCGGCCGCGTCCGATCACCACCAGCCGGTCGGCGGTGTGCTCCATCTCGGCCATCATGTGGCTGGAGACGAACACCGTCCGTCCCTCGGCGGCGAGGCGCCGGAACAGCCCGCGCACCCACAGCACGCCCTCCGGGTCCAGCCCGTTGAGCGGTTCGTCGAAGAGCAGCACCGGCGGGTCGCCGAGCAGCGCGCCCGCGATGCCGAGCCGCTGCTTCATGCCCAGCGAGTAGCCGCCGATCCGCCGCCCGGCGGCCTTGCCCAGCCCGACCTCCTCCAGCACCTCGTCCACCCGCCCGAGCGGGATGCGGTTGCTGCGGGCCAGCGCCGACAGGTGCGCCCGGGCGCTGCGCCCGCCGTGCACGTCGCCCGCGTCCAGCAGCGCGCCGACGTGCCGCAGCCCGCGCGGCCGATGCGCGAAGGGCACGCCGTCGACGGTGACGCTGCCCTCGGTGGGGGTGTTGAGGCCCAGGATCATCCGCAGCGTGGTGGACTTGCCGGCGCCGTTGGGGCCGAGGAAGCCGGTGACGGCCCCGGGCCGGACGGTGAAGGTCAACTGGTCGACGGCCGTGGTGGCGCCGTACCGCTTGGTCAGTCGCTCGATCTCGATCACGGGGACAACGCTGCCGGTCGGCGCCCCGCCGCGGCATCGGGCGGCGGGCCACAACCGGCCGCCGCCGCACTGGCCCCGGGGATTACGCCCGCCGGCCAATGCGCCGCCGAACGGGGCGCGGCTACCATCGCGTCATGATCACCGAACCCCGCCCGCCGTTGCTCAGGCGCCTGCCGCCGGCCGTGTGGGTGGCGGCGCTCTGGACGGCCCTGGTCGTGTTCCGCTGCTTCACGCGTGAGGCCGAGCTGAGCCACCTGTTCAACTACTACGGCAATCCGGAGGACATGCCGCTGGTGGTCACCGCGGTGGTCACCACCCTGGTGGCGGCGCTGCTGGTCCGGCTGCCGCTGGTGGCCATCGTGGTGGCGCTCGTGGGCAGCATCTTCTCGCTGGGGATGCAGGGGGTCCCGGAGACGCCGGTGCTGCAGTTCCTGATCGCCGACGGAGTGGTCGGCTACTGCGCCGCCACCCGCTCGCGGCGCGTCTCGCTGAGCGCCCTGGGGCTGCCGGTCGCCACGGTCGCCGGGCTGCTGCTCTGGGGTGCCGTCCACGACTACCCCGTCAACCCGTTCGCCTACGCGGGATTCGCCGCGACCGCGCTGATCGCCTGGCTGGTCGGCAACACGGTGCACCAGACCCGCGCCCACACCGAGGCGCTGCGCGGCCGCGCCTCCGAGCAGGCCATCACCGCCGAACGACTGCGGATCGCACGCGAGTTGCACGACATGGTCGCGCACACCATCGGCATCATCGCGATCCAGGCCGGCATGGGCAGCCGGGTCATGGACACCCAGCCCGCCGAGGCCCGCAACGCGCTGGTCGCCATCGAGGCCACCAGCCGGGAGACGCTGGCCGGCCTGCGCCGGATGCTCGGCGCGCTGCGGGCCGGCGAGCAGGAGTCCGCACCGCTCGAAGTCGCCCCGGGGCTCGCCGAGTTGGACCGGTTGGTGGCGAACGGTGCGGGCGCCGGTGTCCGGGTCGCGGTGACCCGCGGCGGCGAGCCGCGCGCCCTGCCCGCCGACGTCGACCTCGCCGCCTTCCGGATCGTCCAGGAGGCGGTGACCAACGTGGTCAAGCACTCCGGTACCCGCGACTGCCACGTCACCGTCGACTACCGGCCGGACGAACTGGCGGTCACCGTCGTCGACTTGGGCGCCGGCCCGGCGACGCCGGCTCCCGGCACCGGCTACGGCATCGCCGGCATGCGCGAGCGGGTCGCCCTGCTGCGCGGCGAGTTCAGCGCCGGCCCGCGCCCCGAAGGCGGCTTCCGGGTCGCCGCCCGACTGCCGATCCCCGTGGAGGTGGGACCGTGATCCGCGTCGTTCTGGTGGACGACCAGCCGCTCATCCGCACCGGCCTGCGCGTGCTCATCGCCGACGCCCCGGACCTGGAGGTGGTCGGCGAGGCCGGCGACGGCGCCGAGGCCGTCGACCTGGTGGCCCGGCTGCGCCCCGACGTCGCGGTGATGGACATCCGGATGCCGAACACGGACGGCATCGAGGCCACCCGCCGGATCACCGCCGACCCGGACCTGCCCACCCACGTCCTCGTCCTCACCACCTTCGACGACGACGACTACGTGTACGGCGCGCTGCGGGCCGGCGCGAGCGGCTTCCTGGTCAAGGACCTCGCCCTGGAGACCATCCTGGACGGCATCCGGGTCGTCGCCGCCGGGGACGCGCTGATCGCCCCCGGCATCACCCGCCGCCTGATCGGCGAGTTCGCCGCCCGTCCGGACGGCGCCGGGGAGGCCCGGCAGCCCCGGCGGGCCGTCGCCGGGAGCGTCACCGAGCGCGAGCGCGAGGTGCTCACCCTGGTCGGCCGCGGCCTGTCCAACACCGAGATCGCCGAGGAGCTCACCATCAGCGTGGCCACCGCCAAGGCCCACGTCGCCCGGCTCTTCACCAAGCTCGACGCTCGCGACCGGGTCCATCTGGTCATCCAGGCCTACGAGTTCGGGCTGGTCAGCCCGTAGCGGCCGCTCGTGGCCGCTCGCGGCCGCTCCCGGGAACGCGAAGCGCCGGGGCGGGCCCGCACGGCCCGCCCCGGCGCCTCACCGCGCCCCGGGCGTCAGTGGACGATCGCGTGCGAGATCTGGCAGCCGCTGACCGCGTTCGACCAGGTGGCCTGCATGGCGAACGACCCGGTCGCGAAGGTCACGTTCTGCGCGCCGCCGGTCCCGCCGGTGCCGTTCCAGGCGCACTTGTCGGCGTTCTCGTACCCGGTCGAGTCGGTCCAGCCGCCGGCCGGGTTCTGGTCGGTGACGGTCTCCGAGTACTCGTGGCCGTACACGATGGTCACGCCGTCGAGCGTGCCCGCACTGCCGCTGTTGACGTAGTTCTGGCCGCAGGAGGCGCCCATGTCCGTCACGTACGGGTCGTTGGTGAACGCCACGTCGCCGTACGGGGACGGGGCGGCGCCGCCGGTCAGCGTGGTGTCGCCGTTCCAGTCGTGCCAGGCGCAGAAGCCCCCGCTCGGCGTGTTGAAGCCGTCCGGGTGCGTGCCGGTGGGCGAGAGCACCACGTACTGCGCGTTGCGGTTGGACGCGGCCGTGGTGTTGCCGAAGTGCCCGGCGGCCTTCACGGCCTCGGCGGCCAGCTGGTTGCCGGTGGCCTGGCCCGGGGCGGCGGCCGAGGAGTCCACCCAGACGCCGGCCAGCGCGCCGCCGGTCGGGTAGCCGACGTGCGTGGCGGTGGCCGGGCAGCTGCTCGCGCCCTTGGCGACGCCCTCGCAGTACTGCGTCATGACGCCGGACCAGGTCTCGTTGTTGGTCCCGAGGCCCTTGAACAGCTGCTGCGCGCGGACGGCGATGCCCTTCGGGTCGCCGGTGAGGGTGGTGTTGCCGTTGGCGTCGGTGCCCTGGGTGCCCCACTGGGTGCCCCAGAAGACCAGGTAGACCTTGGGGGCGCCGGTGGTGACGCCGATGCCGTCCACGGCGCCGCCGTACTTCAGGTTGTTGGTCCGGGCGGCGGCGGAGTTGCCCGCCTCCTTGGACGGGTGGACGCCGTGCCGGTACGGGTGGGACTTTCCGGCGAACTCGCCGCCCGGCTGGTCGGCCTGGGCGGCCGGAGCGGCGGCGAGACCGGTGACGGCGAGGGCCAGCGCGCTGAGCCCGGTCAAGGCCCGGAGCCGCATCCGGCGGGAGGTGGGGGAGATGCCCATCGTGAGGGTTCCTCTCTCGCGCCGACCGCACCCGGGTGGGGACGCGGCGGCGCTGTGGGGGGACGAGCGGGGCGACGACGGCAGGCCGGAGCAGCGGGCCGCCCGTCAGGGGCGGTCGGCTGAGAGGGGATGGGGGACCGGTACACCGTCGACCGCCGGAAGCAAAGCAGAGCCGCCGAAACCGGGTCAACGAGGCTGAGAGTAAGACCAGCCCCAAGGGCGGCCCATGCGGAGGTATGGAAGGTCAAAAGTCCCCAGCTGCAGGGATGCTGACGCGCGTAGCTCAGCCGAATGTCAACAGTTGCGAGGAGGTTCTACACCGTATTCCGCCGCTGCCTGCCCTACGGCCCCTCGACCTCGCCGATCCGCATGATCCGCCCGTGGGAGTCCAGCACCACGTCGTAGGCGTTCCCGTGGCACCCGTACGGGGCGGCCGGGTCCCGTTCGGCCAGGCAGTCGTCGAGGTGGGCGATCAGTTCCGCCAGCGGGACCGCCCTGGCCGGGTCGCCGTGCGGGCGGTCGACCAGGGTCGCCGTCACTCCGGCCGCCGCGAAGCCGTAGTGGACGGGCGTGCCGGTGGGGGTGTAGCGGGCGGGGTCGCAGGTGTGGCGGGCCGGCTGGGCGGTGACCGTGGCGGGGCCGGCGGCGACGACGACGAGGACCTCGTGGCCCGGGCGCTCCGCGGGCGCCGGGCACTCGGGGGCCGGAACGGACGGGGCCGCGAGGGACGGGTCGGCCGCGGACGGATCGCCGGCGGACGGGTTGTCCGCGGGGGAGTAGGCCTCCTCCGCTTCCTCCTCCTCGCCCAGGAGTTCGTCGTCCTCGTCCAGCAGGTCGTCCGCCGCCTCGTCGGCGACCGCCGCGGCGGAGGCGGCGGCCACCGTCGGGCCGGAGTCGGCGGGGGTGCAGCCGGTGAGCGCGGCTGCGGTGCCACAGGCCAGCAGGGCGGCGGCGAGGAGGTTGCGGGGCACGGCCATGGCACCAGTCTCCCCGGGCGGCGGCGGTCGCCGGTACTCGGGTCGTACGAGGACGACCGGGAGCGCGGTTCCCTCCCCCGCCGGATGTGCGGATCCGACAGAGGAGGGAAGTTCGTTGACGCCTGGTCAGGCGGCGACCGGCCGTGGCCCCTCGTAGGCCTCGCGCAGCCGGGCCTGCGCCTCCGCGCCCGCCTGCAGGTGGTCCAGGCCGAGCAGTGCCGCGCCCAGCACCGGCGGCGCGACGACGACCCGGGGTTCGGCCAGCGGCGCGGCCCGCGCGAGTCGGGCCTTCAGGTTGTCGAGCAGCAGCGGCTGCTCGGAGGCGAGCACGCCGCCGCCGAGCACCACCGGGGTGGGGGAGTCCAGCAGGTCGAGGCGTCTCAGGGCGACCACCGCGAGCCGGACGATCTCGTCGGCCTGGCGGTCGATCAGTTCCAGGGCGACGGCGTCCCCGTCGCCCGCGACCGCGAACAGCACCCGGACGAGTTCGTGCAGCCGGTCGCCCGACAGGTGTCCGAGGTGGACGGCTTCGGCGACGGCGCCGGCACTGGACAGGCCGAAGTGGTCGGCGATCGCGCGGGCGAGGGCGGTCGGCCCGCCGCGGCCGTCCTCGGACCGTACGGCGTGCCACATGCTGGTGATGGCGAGGCCGGAGCCGCCGCCCCAGTCGCCGGTGAGTTCGCCGAGGGCGGGGAAGCGGGCGGTGCGGCCGTCCGGCAGCAGGCCGACGCAGTTGATCCCGGCGCCGCAGACGACCGCGACGCCGCGCGGGCCGTCGGTGCCGGCCCGCAGCAGGCCGAAGGTGTCGTTGACGACGGTGTTGGTGGCGCCCCAGGGGTGGGATTCGAGGGCGTCGAGCAGGGCCTGTTCCTCGACCGGCAGGTCGGCGTTGGCGAGGCAGGCGCTCACGTGGTCGGTGAGCACGCCGCTCCAGGTCGGGTGGCCGGCCTCGGCTGCGGCCTGCCGGACGAGCGGGGCGAGGCCGGCGACGGCTGCGGCGCCGCCGATCCGCTGGGGTGCGAAGCCGCCGCCGCGGGCGGTGCCGAGGACGGTGCCGTCGACGCCGATCAGGGCGACGTCGGTCTTGGAGTTCCCCGCGTCGATGGCGAGGACGCCGGGCAGGAGTGGTTCGGGCTGGTGGGTCATCGGGTCCCCGCGGCTCGTACGTGGCCCGGCCGGGAAGTCATCGGCCGGGGATGCCCGGCCGGGAGTCGGCGGCCGGGGGTGGACGGTCTCCTCGCGGTGCCCGGCCCGCGATGTCCTGAGGAACGCGGGCGGGGCACGGCGGGCCAGGTCAGGCCCAGGCGAGGTGCTCGCGGTTGTGGGCGAGCAGTCGGTCCGTGAGCCGGTCGGCGAGTTCGATCTGGCCGACCAGCGGGTGGGCGAGCAGTGCGTCGAAGACCCGGTCGCGCCCGCCGTGCAGCGCGGCGTCCAGGGCGAGGTGCTCGTACGCGGTGACGGCGGCGACGAGGCCGGCGTACAGCGGCTCCAACGGGCGCTGCGGCAGCGGGCGCACGCCGCCGGCGTCGACCTCGGCGGGCACCTCGATGACGGCGTCGTCCGGCAGGAAGGGCAGCACGCCGTCGTTGCGGGTGTTGACGACCTGGACGGAGGTCCCGCCGCCGGTGCCGAGCAGGGCGGCGATCAGCTGGACGGCGGCCTCCGAGTAGAAGGCGCCGCCGCGCTTGCCGAGCAGTTCGGGCTTGGTGTCCAGGGTCGGGTCGGCGTACAGCGCCAGCAGCTGCCGCTCGATCTCGGCGACCTGCGCGGCCCGCGAGCCCTGTTCCCTGAGCTCGGCGACCACCGCGTCGTGCTGGTAGAAGTACCGCAGGTAGTAGGACGGTACGACGCCGAGCCGCTCGATGACGGCCCGCGGCAGGTGCAGGTCCTCGGCGATCTCCTTGCCGAAGCCGCCGAGCAGCTCCGGCAGCACCTCCCGCCCGCCCGCCGCGCCGGGGGCGTCCAGCAGGGTCACCCCGCGTTCCCAGGTGAGGTGGTTGAGCCCGACGTGGTCGAGCCGGACCAGCTCCGGGTCCACCCCGAGGTGCGCGGCGAACTTGCGCTGGAAGCCGATGGCGACGTTGCAGAGCCCGACGGCCTTGTGGCCGGCGGTCTGCAGGGCCCGGGTGACGATGCCGACCGGGTTGGTGAAGTCGACGATCCAGGCGTCCGGGTTGGTGCGGCGCACCTGCTCGGCGATGTCCAGCACCACCGGGACGGTGCGCAGCGCCTTGGCGAGCCCGCCTGCGCCGGTGGTCTCCTGCCCGACGCAGCCGCACTCCAGCGGCCAGGTCTCGTCCTGGTCGCGCGCCGCCTGCCCGCCGACCCGCAGTTGGAGCAGGACGGCGTCGGCGTCCGCGACGCCCGCCGCCAGGTCCGTGGTCACCGTGACGGCCGCGCCGTGCCCCTGCCTGGCGAAGATCCGCCGGGCGAGGCCGCCGATCAGTTCCAGGCGTTCGGCGGCCGGGTCGATCAGCACCAGCTCGCCGACCGGCAGGGTGTCGCGCAGCCGGGCGAAGCCGTCGATCAGCTCCGGGGTGTACGTCGAACCCCCGCCGACGATGGCGAGCTTGAGCGCGGCGGCTCCGGACGTCTTCGGTGCGGACATCAGCCCTTGACCCCTGTCAGTGTCACGCCTTCGATGAAGGCCTTCTGAGCGAAGAAGAAGAGGATGATCACCGGCGCCATCACCAGCAGGGTGGCGGCCATGGTGAGGTTCCAGTTGGTGTGGTGGGCGGCCTTGAAGGACTCCAGCCCGTACGAGAGGGTCCAGGCCTCGCGGTTGTTGCTGGCGTAGATCTGCGGGCCGAAGTAGTCGTTCCAGCAGTAGAAGAACTGGAACAGCGCGACGGCGGCGATGGCCGGCTTCGCCATCGGCAGGACCACCCGCAGCAGGGTGCGCAGGTCGCCGCAGCCGTCGATCCGGGCGGCCTCGATGTACTCCCTGGGGATGGTCATCAGGAACTGGCGCAGCAGGAAGATGGAGAACGCGTCGCCGAAGGCCATCGGGATGATCAGCGGCCAGAGCGAGCCGCTCATGCCCATCTGCTTGGCCCAGAACAGGTACATCGGGATGACGGTGACCTGCGGCGGCAGCATCATCATCGCGATGACCGCCATCAGTGCCAGGTTGCGGCCCCGGAAGCGGAACTTGGCGAGTGCGTAGGCGACCGGCAGGCTGGAGACGACGGTCAGCAGCGTGCCCGCGCCGGCGTAGAGCAGGGTGTTGCGCCACCAGGTGAGGAAACCGGGGGTGTTCCACACCTTGCCGTAGTTGCCCCACTCCCAGTGGGTGGGCCAGTAGTCGGTGGTGAGCGCCTGCTGGTCGTCCATCAGCGAGGTGAGCAGTACGAAGACGAAGGGCAGCAGGAAGAACAGCGCGGCGGCGATGGCCAGCGAGTGGACGGCCACCCAGTGGAGCAGGGCGCGGCGCCGGGCGGCCCGGGCCGCGGGACTGCCGGGGCGGGCGGGGCGGGCGGAGCCGGTCGGGGCCGGCGCCTCGGTGAGCGTGTTGCCGAGAGTCATGATCAGTTCCTCACTGGCCCGTTAGTCGTCGCTCGCCATGAAGCCGGACCGGCGGCGGAGCAGGATCGAGGTGACGGCCATCGAGACGGCGAACAGCACCAGGGCGACGACGCAGGCCGCGCCGTAGTTGAAGCGCTGGAAGCCGAGGTTGTAGACCATCTGCGGCAGGGTCCAGGTGGAGCCGCCCGGGTAGCCGGGCTCGAACTGCTGGCCGGAGTTGCCCGCGATGCCGCTGGCGACCTTCCCGGCGACGATCGCCTGGGTGTAGTACTGCATGGTCTGGATCACCCCGGTGACCACCGCGAACATGATGATCGGCGAGATGTTCGGCAGCGTGACGTACCGGAACCGCTGGAACGGGCCGGCCCCGTCCAGCTCGGCCGCCTCGTACTGCTCCCTGGGGACGTCCAGCAGCGAGGCCATGAAGATGACCATCAGGTCGCCGACGCCCCACATGGCGAGCAGGGTGAGCGCGGGCTTGGACCAGTCCGGGGAGGCGAACCAGCCGGGCTGCGGCAGGCCGAGCTCGCCGAGCAGGTGGTTGACCGGGCCGGTGCCGGGGTTGAACAGGAAGGCGAAGGCCACGGTCGCGGCCACCGGCGGGGCCAGGTACGGCAGGTAGAAGGCGGTGCGGAAGAAGCCCGCGCCGGTCTTGACTTTCGTGATGAGCATCCCGATGCCGAGGCCGAAGGCGACCCGCAGGCCCACCATGACGACGACCAGCCACAGGGTGTTGCGCAGGCCCTGCCAGAACATCGGCAGCTGGTCGAGGACGTAGTCCCAGTTCTTGAGGCCGTTGAAGGTCGGCTGGCCGAAGCCGTTGTACTGGGTGAAGGAGAAGTAGGCGGTGGAGACCAGCGGGTAGACGAAGAAGACGCTGAACCCGATCAGCCAGGGGGAGAGGAAGGCGAGGGTGCGGGCCGCCTCCCGGCGGCGCTTCCGGCGCAGCAGGTGCTGCGTGGAGGGCGCCGTCGGGTCGGTCGGTCCGGTGCCGGCCTTGTCGCCGCTTCCCTTGCGGGTGCCGAACGCGAGTGACATGGGAGCTCCGTGGGCCGTTCGCGGGCGCTTACTTGGCCTGGGCGATGTCGGTGTCGATCTGCTTGGCGGTGGCCGCCAGGCCGGCCTGGAGGTCGGTCTGCTTGCCGGACTCGTAGTCGTAGCCGAGGTTCTGCAGGGAGCTGATGTAGCCGCTGCCGTTGACGGCCGACGGGGTGGTGCCGGAGTGGGGGTTCTTGGCGATGTCCAGGAAGGTCTTGACGTTGTCGTCGCTGACCAGCTTCGGCGAGTCGAGCGCGGCGAAGGTGCTCGGCACGTTGTGGATCGCGTTGGCGAAGCCGACGACCGCGTCGGTGTCGGTGGTCAGGTACTTGACGAACTCCCAGGCGGCGGTCTGCTTCTTGCTCGTGCTGGCGATGCCGACGATGGTGCCGGTCTGGTAGCCGCGGCCGTAGGTGTCGGCCTGGTCGTCCGGGACGGGGAACGCGGCGGTGGCCCACTCGAAGTCGGGCTTGTTCGCGGCCAGCGAGGCGGTGCGCCACTCGCCGTCCATGGCCATCGCGACCTGGCCGGTGTGGAAGGGGTTCTTGGCGCTGAACTCCTCGCCGAAGGTCGCGCGGTACTTCTCCAGCTTGTCGTAGCCGCCGAGCTGGTCGACCAGGCCCTTCTGCCACTGGAGCATCGCGGCGACCTTCGGGTCGGTGGCGAGGTTCGACTTGCCGTCGGGGCCGAAGTAGGTGGGGCCGTACTGGCCGAGGTAGTGCTCGGTGGTGGACTCGTAGCCGTGGTACAGCGGCATGAAGCCGAGCTGCTTGTACGAGTCGCCGTCGGCGACGGTCAGCTTGGCGGCGTCCGCGGCGAACTCGCTGAAGGTCTTGGGCGGGTTGGTGATGCCCGCGGCGGCGAAGGCCTTCTTGTTGTAGTACAGGCCGTACGCGTCGCCGAGCAGCGGCAGCGAGCACTGGTTGCCCTGGAACTGGGTGTAGTTGAGCATCACGGCCGGGAAGGTCTTGGCCGCGTCGATGCCGCTCTTCTGGAGCAGCGGCTTGAGGTCGACGAAGGCTTTGGTCGAGCAGAACATGCCGACGTTGTTGGTGGTGAAGGAGGAGACCACGTCCGGCGCGTCGTCGCCGCCGGCCCGCAGGGCCTGGTTGACCTTGTCGTCCGGGATGTTGCCCACGGCCTTGACGTGGATGTTGGGGTGGGCCTTCTCGAAGGCGGCGATGTTGTCGTTGATCGCCTTGGTCTCGTTGTCCTGGCTCCAGCCGTGCCAGAAGGTGATGGTGACGTCCTTGCCGCTGGCCGAGTCGTCGTTGCCGCCCGAGTCGCTGGAACCGGTGCAGGCGGTGGCGAGCAGGGCCAGGACGGCGCTGCCGGCGACGGCGGCGATCGTGCGGCGGCCTCTGCGGGAGGTGGTGGCGTGCACTGGGAGGTCCTCCTGGAAGTGCGCGGGCAGGCGTCGTCGCCTCGGGGCCCGCGTTCGGGGGTCGGGGAGAAGTGGGTGCGGGGGGAGCGTCGGTGGGCGGGAGCGTCAGTGGGTGGAGAAGACCGCCTCGCGGGCGTCCGACAGGGCGCGTTGCAGGGCGCCGAGCAGGACGGGGGAGCCGGGCAGGGCGCTGCTCCTCACCTCCGGCCGGGCGATGGAGAGTCTGGCCAGTTCGTCCTCGACCAGCGCGCGCAGGCGTTCGCCGCCCGCGCTCGGCACCGCGCCGGAGAGGACCACCAGCTGGGGGTCGACGACCGAGACGATCACGGTCAGCCCGACGGCGAGCCGCCCGGCCAGCGCGGTGAGGAAGGCGTCGCCGGCGCCCGGGGTGGCCAGGGCCTTGGCGATCGACTCCTCGGCGGTGGGCGCGCCGAGCCCGTGCTCGCGGGCCAGCGCCCGGACGGCGGGTGCGCCGACCAGGGCCTGGTACCCGCCGAAGTTGCGGCGGCGGGAGTCCCACTCGACCGGGGAGTCGGGCACCGGCATGTAGCCGACCTCCCCGGCGCCGCCGGTGAAGCCGCGGTGCAGCCGCCCGGCGATCACGATCGCGGCGCCGACGCCCGCCTCGGCCCAGAGCAGCACGAAGTCCTCGAAGCCGGCCGCCGCACCGGAGGCCTGCTCGGCGACGGCGGCCAGGTTCACGTCGTTCTCGATCGACACCGGCGCGCCGATCGCCTCGGACAGCTCCTCGACCAGCCGCGGCGAGTGCCACCCCGGCAGGTGGGAGGCGTAGCGCAGCTTGCCGGTGACCGGGTCGGGGGCGCCGCCGACGCCGATCGCGACGGTGCGCAGGCTGCCCTCGGCGAGCCCGGCGGCCCGGACCGCCTCGGCGACGGCGGAGGCGACCCTGGGGACGGTCTCGGCGGCCGGCACCCCCTTGGTGGTGACGGTGTGCTCGACCAGCGTGGTGCCGGTGATGTCGGCGACCGCGACCCGGATCGCGCTGTTGGTGACGTCCAGGCCGGCGACGTACCCGGCGGCCGGATTCACCTGGTACAGCTGCGCGTTGGGCCCCGGACCGCCCGCCGTGGTGCCGACCGGCAGGACCAGCCCGGCCGCCTCCAGCCGGGCCAGCAGCTGGGAGGCGGTGGGCTTGGAGAGCCCGGTCAGGGTGCCGATCTGGGTGCGGGAGAGCGGGCCGTTCTCCAGCAGGAGTTCGAGGGCGGCGCGGTCGTTGATGGCCCGCAGGAGGCTCGGAGTGCCGGCGAGGGGGGCCTTGGCGGTGCTCTTGGTCATGCCCGGAATCCTCCTCTTTCGGCTGGTCGGGGTTGCCGCCGGGGGACGTCGGGGTGACTCTCGGGCGGCGTCCGTACCGACGGGTGCGAGCTTCGGGCGAACTGTTAGGAAACTTTCCAGTCGCTTGGGAAGGACCGTAAGGGCCGTGTCAGCGGGGTGTCAATGGCCGGTGGAACGGAGGATGCCGAAGCGTTACCGGGCAGCACGGAGCCCCACCCCACGGCGCCGGGGGCGGGGGTAAGCCGCTCAGTCGCCAAAAGGGAAACCTCGGATCAAGTGTGCTGCCCCTCCTTGAGCAAGGAGGGGCAGCGTACTTATGGGCGAAATAATCGAAGAAGACGGGAATTGTGATGCCGCCCCTCGGCACACCGAGGGGCGGCATCGATAGAAGCAGTCAGCGTAGCGAAATGAGGGAAAGTCGCCTCTCGGGCGATCACGAGCGGAGGAAGCAGGGAGGAGAAGAGGGGCGCCGACCTCCGATGGTGAGGCGGCGGCAGCAGAAGTATCGGTCGACAGCGACGCCCATGGCGCACTGAGGGTCCCCGTCGACCGCTTCTGCCCGGCCGAAGCGGCAACGGCAGTGCCCGGCCCTCATGCGCAGGAAGTCGGCCGGACCGACTTCCTGCCTATGAGGTGGCACGCGACCTGCGTGTACAACCAGCTGCTGCGCTTCCGCCAGACCGAACTGCGCCGCGACGATCTGACGCCCAGCGAGCGCGCGAGCTTCCGGAGCGCCTATGACGAGGGACTGCCGGCCGTCCGCTACCTCATGCGCGAACTCGAACTCCTGCGGGATCACTTCACCGCCCACGGGGTGGAGCTGCTGGCCGACCTGCGCCGGGCAGACCGACCAGCTGTAGTGCCACTCTGGGCTCAGCCGAACGACGGAGGGTCACGTGCTGAATCACCTCATCACTCACGACGACGACCTGCGGATGGTCCCCGCCGACCGGAACGAGCTGACCGTCGCCGTCGGCCGACTCCACAAGGACCTGCAGGACCTTCCCGAGGGGGCCGACCCTGCTCGTACCCGGGTCCTGACCAGGTGGATCGGCATCGGCCGGATGTGCTTGGGCCACCACGAGGAGGCCCGCAGGTTCCTCCGGCAGTCGCTCGACCTGGCCGCGGCGATCGGCAACACCCGGGCCGTCGTCGCCACCGGACTCAACCTCGGCGACGCGCATCGCTACGCCGGTGACGTGCGGACCGCGGACGCGCTCTACCGCAGTGCCCTGAGCACCGCGCGAGGCCGGCACCCGGAACTGGTCGACTTCGCGCTCCAGCACACCGGAAAGCACCTGATGGAGCGCGGCGACCTCGCGGATGCCCAGGCCCATCTGCAGGAAGCGCTGCGGCTGCGGATCGCCAAGGGGGATGCCGGGCTGGTCGAGTCCACGCAGGCCGCACTCTCCCGAGTGGAGATGCTGATCGGTCAGGCCGACGCGTCGGCGGCGGGCAGCGCGGCACCGAGCCGGTGGAGCGGTCAGTGGACTTCATGGCTCCGGTCCCGCACCACGGCCCGGAGGCCGGACCGGTGGGCAGAGGACTTCCCCACTCTCCGGGACGCCGTGCGCGGGCTCACCGCACACCAGCGCGTGCACCCGCGTCACCTGCGTGATCAGTCGTTCCCCGCTGAGCTGGTCGCCGCCATGGCGGAGGAGGCCGAGAGGGTCGTAGCCGCTGACGGATACCTCCACAACGGCAAGTGGAACGCGCCTGTAGGCGTCGCCGCGAACCGGTTCGCCGCACAGATCGATCTCGCCGCAGTCGTGGCAGGGTCCACTGGCCTGGACGTCGAGCAGCCGCACACCGCCGTCTACATCGCCTACCGGGAGGAGGGGCAGTTCCTCGACTTCCACGTCGACGAGTCCGGCTTCGGTGAGGCCAACCTGATCCTCTGCCTAGAGCACGTTCGCCCCACCGGTGCGCCCAGGGCCAGCACCACCGTGTTCATCGACGCCAACGGCTATCTCGAATGCGATCTCGACGTGGGTGACTGCGTCGTGTTCGACGGCGCGCTCACGCCGCACGGCCGGACGCCGCTCGGCGCCGGCGAGAGCGTCACCCTCATCAGCTTCGGCTTCCGCGCGCATGATCAGGCTCTGCGTACGCTCACGAACCTTCCGCCGGTCCCTCGGCAGGGAAAGCGCATTCAGCCGATCTGATCCCCCCGTCCCGCTCCCTGCCGATCGACGCGCACCCTGCCGATCGACGCGCACCCTGCCGATCGACGCGCACCCCGCCGCCGCCGACCGCCGGGGGCGGGGCTCTCGTCCGTTCTCGCGGGTGGGGTCTACGGCTCCGGCCTCGGCAGCGGGATCGGCTCGGTCGCCTTGAACCGGGCCGAGTTCGGGTCGGCGAAGGCGGACGGCGCCCCCGGCTCGGCCGCGGGGGCCTGCGTCGGAGCGATCACCGCGGCGGCCACGGCGGCGGCCGCCGCGGCCGCCGCCGTCGGGGCCTCCTCCTTGACCTTGATCCCGGCCCCGTCGAAGGCCACCTTGAGCCGCTGGCGCAGCGCCCGGGAGACGGCCGCCGACTTGCCGGGCGCGGTCCGGGCCTCGACCCGCAGCATCAGGGAGTCCGCCGCCACCGACTCCACGCCCAGGATCGACACCGGCGCCCAGACCAGCTCGTCGTACGGCGTCTCCTTGGCCAGCTCCTCGGCGGTCTGGTGGATCAGGTCCTCGACCCGCAGCAGGTCCTCCTTGTACGCGACCTGGACGTCCACCGAGGCCGTCGCCCAGCCCTGGCTCATGTTGGCGATCCGCTTCACCTCGCCGTTGCGGATGTACCAGATCTCGCCGTTCGCGCCGCGCAGCTTGGTCACCCGCAGGCCGACCTCCAGCACCGTGCCGGTGGCCACCCCGGTGTCGATCTCGTCGCCGACGCCGTACTGGTCCTCCATGATCATGAAGACTCCGGAGAGGAAGTCGGTGACCAGGTTGCGGGCGCCGAAACCGATCGCCACACCGGCCACACCGGCGCTCGCCAGCAGCGGCGCCAGGTTCACCCCCAGCGCGGAGAGCACCATCAGCGCCGCCGTGCCGAGGATCGTGAAGGAGGCCACGCTGCGCAGCACCGAGCCGATCGCCTCAGAGCGCTGCTGGCGCCGCTCCGGGTTCACCACCCCGGTGTTGGCCAGCAGCCCGCCCAGCCGGCTCTCCTCCTGGTGCTCCGGGTTGCGCGCCATCCGCCCTATCAGCTGGGTGATCAGCTTGCGCACCACGGCCCGCAGCACCATCGCGAGCACCACGATGAAGACGATCCGCAGGCCCGAGGCCAGCCAGCTCTGCCAGTGCGTGTCGAACCAGCTGGCGGCCTGCTTGGTGGTGTCCGAGACTTCCTGCGCGCTGGTCGGGATCCGCAGGTCCAGGTTCGGCAGCTGCCCGGTGGGGCTGGGGGTCGGCGTCGGGACGGAGGGCGTCGGGGACGCGTCGGACAGACCGGTGGCGCCGGAGCTGAACACGTGCGGACCTTCCTTGCTGGTGGCGTGGCGGGCCCGCACCGCCGGCAAGCGGCCCGCGGACCGTGCGCCTTAGCCTATCCGCCGCCGAGCGCCCGACCGGACACGCCGGACGCCGTCCGCCGCCTCGCGGGAAGCCGCCCACGGGCGTACGGACCGGCCCGGACGCCCCGTCAACGCCCCGGTGCGCTCCCCCGGGACCCCGGCCCGGAAGCCGCTCCGACCCGGCCGGACACTGCTCCGACCGGCCGATCCGTCCCCCGGCAGAGCCGTCGGCCGGGCCCGGGCGGCACCCGGGTGCCGCCCGGGTGCAACCCGACCTTCCCCGGGCATACCGGTTATGACAGAGACCACACCCGGAGTTCACGTCAGGTCCGTTACACAGGAGTGGTGGCGCCGTACAAAGGCGTAAGGCGACACTGGGGGAGATCGCGCACTCGTTGTGCGATCCAACCGCTCGTCCCGGCGCGAGCCACGCGCCGCAGGCGTCCAAGGAGGCATCCGTGCCGCATGTCCTGGTCCTCAACGCGTCCTACGAGCCACTCGGCGTCGTATCGATGCGCCGCGCACTCATCCTGGTCCTCAACCACAAGGCGGTCAGCCTGGAGGACTCGGGAGTCACTCTGCACAGCGCCACCAGCGCCCTTCCGGCGCCGTCCGTCGTCCGTCTGACCCGCTTCGTCCGGGTCCCGTTCTGCGGGCCCGTCCCGCTCACCCGCCGGGCGCTGTTCGCCCGCGACCACGGCCGCTGCGTCTACTGCGGGGCCGCCGCCACCAGCGTCGACCACGTGATCCCGCGCAGCCGGGGCGGCCAGCACCGGTGGGACAACGTGGTGGCAGCCTGCCGCCGCTGCAACCACACCAAGGCCGACCGCCACCTCACCGAACTCGGGTGGCGGATGAAGCGTCCACCCGCACCGCCCAGCGGACTCGCCTGGCGGATCATCGGCACCGGCATCAAGGATCCGCGCTGGCGCCCCTACCTGGAACCCTACGGCGGCGGCGACCAGCTGCGCGCCCCGCAGTGGGGCGAGTACGAGCACCACGACCATACCGAGCTCAACCACTCGGTCCCGATCGGCCGGGCGCACGGCGCCCACTCCACCCCCGTCCGCCGCGGCGAGCAGCCCGAACCGCTCTCCGCCTGACCGAAGCGACACAAGGGCTCGCCCGTCACACCGTCGGTACGCGCCTCATGGGCCGCCGCGCCCCCCGCAGCGGGGAGCACGGCGGCCCGCCGCCGTCCTTCGGGGGCCGCGGGCCGGCTACGGCTTCGCGGGCGCCGCCGGAGGGGCTGCGGGGGGAGCGCTCGGCGCACCGCCCGGCTGTCCCGGCTGCCCCGGCTGTCCCGGCTGCGCGGGCTGGCCGGCCGGCGGCTGCGGCTGGGCCGGCGGGGTCACCGCGTACAGCTCGACGCCCCACAGCGAGTAGCCGTACTTCGTCGCCCGCGCCACGCCCTGGACCCGGACGAACCGGACGCCGGGCGCGTCGAAGCGCACCGTCTCGTCGCCGCCCTTGCCGTTGTCCACCGTCGCCGCGTCCGTCCAGGAGTTCCCGTCCGCAGAGACCTGGATCTTGTACGAGGCGGCGTACGCGGCCTGCCAGTGCAGCACCGCCGCGCCCAGCCTGGTCGCCTGCGGCAGCTCCAGCCGCACCCAGGCGTCGTCCTTGGCCGGCGAGGACCAGCGGCTCTTCGGATCGCCGTCGGTGACCGCCGAGGCCGGGAAGTTCGCCGTCTCGTCGCCGGAGGAGGTGGCCTTCGCGCCGAGCGCCAGGTCCGCCCCGCCGGTCGGCGGCACCACGTGCACCTGGAGCACCTGCTTGACGGTGGTCGCCCCGGCCACGAACTGCACCGGCACCTGGTACGTCCCGGACGGCGTGCCCGGCGCGGCGCCGACCAGCAGCGGAACGCCCACCCGGCCGCCGCGCGGCACGGTCACCGGGCCGGCCGGGGTCACGGTCAGGCCCTTGGCGGCGGCCGGCACCTCGGCACGCAGTTCCCCGGTGGTGCCCTCGGGGCGGCCGGCCTCCACGGTGGCCTGGGTCTTGACGGGCGCGGCCGCGCCGGTGACCACGTCCAGGGCCGGGTCGGAGAGGCTGAGGCGGGCCGCCGGGGCGTCCGCGTACCAGGGGATCACCTGGTTGACCACCGGCGGGTCGCCGCCGGGCCGCCAGGTCAGCCGGAACGCGTCGGCCACCTGCCCGCCGGCGGGCAGCTCGTTGTAGCCGGGCACCACGGTGCCGATGTCCGCCCAGGTGCCGTCGGCGCGGCGCACCGCGACGGTGGCGGTGGCGCGCACGCCCGGGTCGGTCAGCACGGTGAGCCGGTCCAGCGGGCGGGCGGCGCCGAGCTCCACGGTCAGCGGCTCGTCCTGCGCGGTCGGCGCCTTGGCGGCCCGGTACGCGGTGTCCGGGTTGCCGTCCAGTACCGCGGCGGCGGAGGAGCCGGGCAGCGCGGCGGGCCCGCCGGTGACGCTCGCCGGGGACTCGTCCGGGGCGGTGACGGTGAACTCGCGGACCGCGACGGCGGTCTTCTGCGCGGCGGTGGCCCGCAGCCGCACCGCCCGGACGACGGTGCCCGGCGGGAGCTGGGCGCTGACCGTCTTCTGGTTCTTGACGACGGCGAGCTGCTTCCAGCCGCCCTCGCCGGTGGAGTACTCCAGCACGCCGTCGCGGATGTAGTCGTCCACGGCGGTCCGGGCGTCCGGGCCGTTGCCCCAGCTGCCCATCAGCACCGTCACGCCGCTGACCGGGCGGCCCGCGCCGAGGTCCAGGCCGATCGCGTCGCCGGGCTGCGGGGGAGCGGAGCTCCAGTAGAAGGTGTCCGCCACGCCGTCGGTCATCAGCGCGGGCAGGTGGTCCTGCGCGGTGCCCAGGGTGGTGGTCGCGGTGACCCCGCCGCCGACCACGCCCGCCCAGGTGTCGGCGGCGCGGACGGCACGGTCCAGGAACGGGCCGAGCACGCCGGCGCCGACGGTGGCCGGGGCCCGGTCGAGCTGCTCGCGCAGCCGGTTGAGCTCCACCCGGGCCTTCCAGGCGGCCGCGCCGTCGCCGCCGTGCTGGGCCAGCAGCATGTTCAGCGCGGCCTGCCCGGCCAGCCCGTAGTCGCGCAGCGGGCCCAGCCAGGGCGCGGCCTCGCCGGCCAGCTGGGCGGTGGCCGGGGTGCCGGCCAGGGTCTGCTGGGCGGTGGCCATCGCGGCGAAGGCGTCCCGCAGCGGGGCGGCGGCCTCTATCAGCCTGGTGAGGTCGGGGGCCGCGCCGGAGGTGGGTTCGGCTGCCGCCCAGAAGCGGTCGAGCAGCGGCGTGAGGTAGCCGGACTCCTGCTTGGACAGCGGGGAGGAGGTGCTGTTGCCGGCCAGCGCCGTGACGGCGGGCAGCGCCGTCCCGGCGGGCGTCGCGGCGGCGCCGGTCGGCCCGGCCAGCGTGCGCACGGCCGCCTGCCAGGACTCGTCCGGCTTGTAGCCGACGGGGTTCCAGGCGAAGTCGCCGGCCGTGGCGATGGCTATCCGGGAGGCGACCGGCTGCTGCATCGCGCCGGTCAGCATCACCGCCGAGCGGGTGGCCACCCCCGGGTCGCGCCCGGTGTAGGCGCCGAGGAAGAGCCGGTCCGGGTTGGCGTCGTTGACCGGGTAGTTGTCCATGGTGACCAGCGGGTGCCCGTACAGGTCGGCGGTGTCGGAGGCCTGTGCGGCGGTGATCTTCTCCGGGATCACCCCGACCCCGCTCCAGGCCACCTGCACGCCCGCCGGCAGCGCCGCGGCCAGCGCCTTGCGGTACGGCGTGGCGCCCTGCTGGTGGTACTCGGTCGGGACGACGGACAGCGGCGCCAGCCCCGGGTTCTTGGCGATCAGCCGGTCCTGCACCTTCTTCACCAGCTCGGCCTGCGCCTTGGCGGCCGCGGCGGGCCCGGTGCCGTAGTCGTCGCGGTCGTCGTCGCAGTGCCACTCGTCGTAGCTGACGTCCAGGAACTGCAGCTGGAAGGCGGTGAAGCCGAGCTTGCGCAGCCCGTCCAGCTTGGCCACCAGCGCGTCCACGTCCTTGCCGGAGCTGAAGCAGAGGGACTGCCCCGGGTCGATCGCGTAGCCGAGCGTCACGTGGTTGCGCCGCGCCCGGTCGGCCAGCTCGCGCAGTTCGTCCGCCTGCGCGGCCGGGTAGGCGCTGCGCCAGCGGGAGAGCCGGTACGGGTCGTCACCCGGGGCGTAGAGGTAGAAGTTCTGCTTGGAGCGGCCGAGGAAGTCGACCTGGTCCAGCCGCTGCTGCGCTGTCCACGGGGTGCCGTAGAACGCCTCGGCGGTGCCCCGCACCGGTGCGCCGCTCGGCCAGTCCCGCAGCGTGATCCCGGGCAGGCCGAGCCCGTTGGCGCCCGCCGCCTGCCCCTGCCCGGCCGGCACGGCGGCGAGCAGCTGGCGCAGGCTCTGCGCGGCGTAGAAGGTCCCGGTGGTGTCCGTGCCCGCCAGCACCACGGCGCCGTACGTCCCGCCGCCCTGGGCGGGCAGCTGACCGGCCGACAGCACGTACCCGCCGGCCGGCAGGTTCGCGGTCGAGGGCGCGGCGCCCCCCTTGCCGCCGGCCGCGGCGCTCAGCTGCCGCAGCACCCGGTCGACCTCGCCGTCGGCGCCCTCGGAGGGCCCGCCGACGTACACCACCAGCGAGCCGGCGGCCGGCGTCCCGCCGTCCGCCTGCGGCGTCACCTCGGTCGCCCCGGCGACGTCCAGCACCTCACGGACGGCCAGCACCGCGCCGATGTCGGCCTTCGGCGAGGCCACCAGCGTCACGGCGCCGGGCACCACGACCGCCTTGCCCGCCACCGTCTGCTCCTGCGGCCGCGGGAACACCTGAGGGTCGGTCACGCTCCCCAGCGGCGTCTGCGGCGCGGTGGACACCACGTCCGGCCCCGGCGTGGCCGCGTACGCCGACGGCAGCGGCCCGGCCAACAGCCCGCCGACCACCGCCGCGGCCGCGACCCCGGCCGCGATCTGCATCGCCCGCCGCCCGGGACGCCCGGCCGCGCGCTCCGCCCGCACCGAGGCCAACAGCGGCTCCGTCCCCTTGAGGTCGGCGATCAGCCGGTCCGCCGTCCGGGGCGCCAACTGACGGCACGTCCGCGCCGTCGCCCGCCGCGCGACCAGCGCCGCCGGGTGCTGCAGCACCTCCCGCAACGCCGGACTCTGCTCCAACTGAGACCGCAGCCGCCGCCCGGCTGCGACGGACACTCGGGCTTGCACAGGAGCCTCCTCGCCAGGCCAGGACCACAATGCGAGCAACCCCACCAGGTACCCAACCCGGTGTCAACGCCGCCGACGGCTATGCCGACCTTGCCCCGATTCATCCCCCGGCCGGGACCGCTCGCCGCACCAGCCGCCGACCCGGCCCCGACGCCCCGGATCGACGGTGTGAGGTGCGGCGATGCGTCAGCCGCGGCCGGGGAAGGGGGAGCGGGGCGGCATGGACACGGTCCGTCACCGAAGGGTCACCGGTTCCGGTGCGACGGACCGTCCGATCCACCGCGCGCCCGCCGTGTCGCGCAGCGTCGTCGGGCGGTTACCCGGGTAGGACTTGGGGAGTCCTGACCGGGCGTAGCCGAGACATCGCAGGAGCCGCGAGTGGCCGCTTACCACGACAGTGACGGAGCCGAGCAGGTACCGGCGCAGGATGCCCCGCCGCCGCCCGCCGAACTGGTGGCGCTGGCACAGGCGTACGGGGTGGACACCCGGCATCCGGGGCCGGGCGGACAGGCGGTGGGGGCGCGGACGCTGGTCGCCGTGCTGGCGGCACTGGGGGTGGCGGCCGGGACGCCGGAGGAGGCGCGGGAGGCGCTGGAGCGTCACCGGGCCGAGCAGCGCGCCCGGTTGCTGCCGCCCACCGTGGTGGTCCGGCAGGGCCGGCGCACCGCCCTGGACGTCCCGGCGGACGCCCGGCTGCACGTGGAGCTGGAGGGCGGCGGGAGTTGGGAGCTGCCGTGCGGGCACTCGCACTGGCTGCCCGCCGACCTGCCCCTCGGGCGGCACACCCTCAAGGCGGAGTCCGACGGCACGAAGGCCGAAGCGGCGCTGATCGTCGCCCCGCAGGAAGTCCCCCGACTCCCGGGCCGCAGCTGGGGGTTCCTCGCGCAGCTGTACTCCGTCCTGTCCGACCGCTCCTGGGGCATGGGGGACCTCGGCGACCTCGCCGAACTGGCCCAGTGGGCGGGCGCCGACCTCGGCGCGGGCTTCGTGCAGATCAACCCGCTGCACGCAGGGCTCCCCGCCACTCCGTCCGACCCGTCCCCCTACCGCCCGTCCTCCCGCCGCTTCGCCGACCCCGTGCACCTGCGGATCGAGGCCGTCCCCGAGTACGGGTACCTGACCGCGGAGCAACGACAGCGGGCCGAGGAGCTGACCCGCCGGGCGGCCCGCCTGCGCGACGAGGTCCTCGGGCACGACGGCCTGATCGACCGCGACGCCGTCTGGGCGCTCAAGCGCGAGGCCCTGGAACTGCTGCACGAGGTGCCGCGCGGGCCCGGCCGGCAGGCCGCGTACGAGGCGTTCCGGCGCCGGGAGGGCGAGTGGCTGCGCCGGCACGCCCTGTGGAACGCCCTGGCCGAGGTGCACGGTGCCGACTGGCACCACTGGCCGAAGGGCCTGCGTCACCCGGACGGCCCACACGTCGAGCAGGCGGGCAAGGAGCTCGGGGAACGGGTCGAGTTCCACCACTGGCTCGCCTGGCAGGTCGACCAGCAGCTCGCCGACGCCCAGCGCGCCGCCCGCGAGGCCGGCATGCCGGTCGGCCTGATCCACGACCTCGCCGTCGGCGTCCACCCGGACGGCGCCGACGCCTGGGCCCTCCAGGACGTGCTGGCCGGCGGCATCTCGGTCGGCGCCCCGCCGGACGCCTTCAACGCCCACGGCCAGGACTGGGGCCTGCCGCCCTGGCGCCCGGACGCTCTCGCCGAGGCCGGTTACGCCCCGTACGCGGAGCTGCTGCGGTCGGCCGCCCGGCACGCGGGGGCCCTGCGCATCGACCACGTCATGGGCCTGTTCCGGCTCTGGTGGGTGCCCGCCGGCCACCTGCCCACCGAGGGCGCGTACATCCGCTACGACGCCGAGGCGATGCTCGGCGTGCTGGCCCTGGAGGCGCACCGGGCCGGGACGGCGGTGATCGGCGAGGACCTCGGCACGGTCGAGCCGGGCGTCCGGGAGGAGCTGGCGGCGCGCGGCGTGCTCGGCACCTCCGTCCTGTGGTTCGAACGGGACTGGCAGGCCGGCGGCGGCATCCTGGCCCCGAACCGCTGGCGGCCGGGCTGTCTGGCCACCCTCACCACCCACGACCTGCCGAGCACCGCCGCCCGGCTCTCCGGCGAGCACGTCGAGCTGCGCCACCGGCTCGGCCTGCTGGCCCGGCCGCTGGGTGAGGAGCAGGAGGAGGCGGCCGGGGAACTGGCGGACTGGCGGGCCGAGCTGGCCGCGCAGGGGCTGCTCACCCCCGGCGAGCCGCTGTCGATGCCCGTGCTGTACCGCTTCCTGCGGGCGACCCCGGCGGAGCTGGTCGGCGTCTGGCTGCCGGACCTGGTCGGGGACCCTCGCCCGCAGAACCTGCCGGGCACCTGGGACCAGTACCCGAACTGGCGCCTCCCGGTCGCCGACGGCGCCGGCGCCCCGGTCACCCTCGACCGCCTCGCCGCCACCCCCGCCGCCCGCCTCCTCGCCCACCTCCTCGCCCCACCGAAGCCGCACTGACCGCGGGAGCCCGACCCGCCGCGCGCGGCCTCCGCCCGCGCGCGGCCACCGTCGGCCTCCGCCCGCGCGGCCACCCGCAGCCGCCCCACCCCCACCAGGCCGACCCCGACGCGCGCCGTCCCATAAGCGGCGGGTAAGTTGGAAACGTGGACAAGAGGAACGCTTTGCGAGCCGGCGCGGTCTCCGCAACGGTCACGCTGATGATGCTGCTGTCGTCGCCCGCCATGGCCTACACCAGGGACGACGGCGATGACCCCGGTTCCGGCCTGAGCCTCGGCCAGACCCTCGGCCTGTACGTGTTTCTCCCGATCGTTCTCTTCGTGGTGATCGGTGCCCTGGCCGGCCTGCCCTACGGCAAGACCAAGAAGAAGTAACCACCCCGCGCACAGCGTCCACCCGGACGCCGCGCACCGTCCACCCGGACCCGCACAACCCCGAAGGGGCGCCGGACGATCCCGTCCGGCGCCCCTTCGTGCGGTCTGCGCCTCGTCAGCGAGCGCCCGCAGCGCGGTCGGCCGCCTGGGCCTTGAGCGCGCGCTCGATCCCGGCCCGCGACTCGACGACCTGGCGGCGCAGCGCCGGCGCCGGCTCGGCCGAGGCCAGCCAGGCGTCGGTGGCCTCCAGCGTCCCGGCCGTCACCTGCAGCGCCGGGTACAGCCCGATGATGATCTGCTGCGAGATCTCGTGGCTGCGGGTCTCCCAGATGCCCTTGACCGCCGAGAAGTACTTCTCCGCGTACGGCGCGAGCAGCTCGCGCTGGTCGGACTGCTGGAAGCCGGCGATGACGGCCTCCTGGACGTAGTTGGTCAGCGTGTCGGACTCCACCACCGACGCCCAGGCCGCGGCCTTGGCCTCGGCGGTCGGCCGGGCGGCGCGGCAGGTGGCCGCGTGCTCCTGGCCGGCGGCGGTGTTGTCCCGCTCGAGCTCGGCCGCGATCGCGGCCTCGTCCGCCCGGCCCGTGGCCGCGAGGCGGGAGAGCAGCGTCCAGCGCAGCTCGGTGTCCACCGCGAGGCCCTTGATCTCGACCGAGCCGTCCAGCAGACCGGCGAGCAGTCCGAGCTGACCGTCCGTGCGGGCGACCGAGGCGAGGGCACGGGCCCAGGCCAGCTGGTGGTCGCTGCCGGGCTCGGCGGCGCGCAGGTGCTCCTCGGCGGCGGCGGCCCAGCGGGAGAGGCCCTCCTCGCGCCAGTCCGGGTCGGCGTACGCGTCGAGGGCGAGCTTGACTTGGCGCTGCACGGACTGCACGACGCCGATGTCGGATTCGCGGCCGATGCCGGAGAGTGCGAGCGACAGGTAGTCGCGGGCGGCGAGTTCGCCGTCGCGGGTCATGTCCCAGGCGGAGGCCCAGCACAGCGCGCGGGGGAGCGACTCGGTGAAGCCGCCGAGGTGCTCGGTGACGACGGCCATCGAGTCCTCGTCGAGCCGGATCTTGGCGTACGACAGGTCGTCGTCGTTCAGCAGCACGACGGCCGGGCGGTGACGCCCGACCAGCTCCGGCACCTCGGTGCGCGGGCCGTCGACGTCCAGCTCGATCCGGTCGGTGCGCACCAGGGCGTCGCCGTTCAGCTCGTACAGGCCGATCGCGATGCGGTGCGGCCGCAGCACGGCCTCGCCCTTGGCGCCGGCGGGCAGCGCGGGGGCCTCCTGCAGCACGGCGAAGGACTCGATCTCGCCGTCGGTGTTCAGCGTGATGGCGGGCCGCAGCACGTTGATGCCGGCGGTCTCCAGCCAGGACTTGGACCAGGCCTTGAGGTCGCGGCCGCTGGCTTCCTCCAGGGCGCCGAGCAGGTCGCTGAGCCGGGTGTTGCCCCAGGCGTGACGCTTGAAGTAGGCCTGCACGCCCTGGAAGAAGGCGTCCTGGCCGACGTAGGCCACCAGCTGCTTGAGCACCGAGGCGCCCTTGGCGTAGGTGATGCCGTCGAAGTTGACCTGGACGTCCTCCAGGTCGTTGATGTCGGCCATGATCGGGTGGGTGGACGGCAGCTGGTCCTGCCGGTAGGCCCAGGTCTTCATCTGGTTGGCGAAGGTGGTCCACGACTGGGGCCACTTGGAGCCGGGGGCCTCGGCCTGGCAGACGGCCTCGGCGAAGGTGGCGAAGGACTCGTTCAGCCAGAGGTCGTTCCACCACTCCATGGTGACGAGGTCGCCGAACCACATGTGGGCGAGCTCGTGCAGGATCGTCGCGGCGCGGGCCTCGTACGCGGCGTCGGTGACCTTGGAGCGGAACACGTACTGGTCGCGCAGGGTGACGGCACCCGCGTTCTCCATCGCGCCGGCGTTGAACTCCGGGACGAACAGCTGGTCGTACTTCGCGAACGGGTACGGGAAGTCGAACTTCTCCTGGAAGTAGTCGAAGCCCTGCTTGGTGACCTCGAAGATGGCCTCCGGGTCCAGGAACTCCCGCAGCGAGGGCCGGCAGTAGACGCCCAGCGGCACCTTCTGCTCGCCCTTCTCGTAGCTGTCGAAGACGCCGACGTACGGGCCGGCGATCAGCGCGGTGATGTAGCTGGAGATCCGGCCGGTGGGCTCGAACTTCCAGACCTGGGTGTCATCGTCGCCGACGGGGGTCGGGGTCGGCGAGTTGGAGACCACGACCCAGCCCTTCGGGGCGGTCACGGTGAACGTGAACGCGGCCTTCAGGTCGGGCTGTTCGAAGGTGGCGAAGACCCGGCGGGCGTCCGGCACCTCGAACTGGGTGTACAGGTAGGTCTCGCCGTCGACCGGGTCGACGAACCGGTGCAGGCCCTCACCGGTGTTGGTGTACGCGCAGTCGGCGACGATCCGCAGCTCGTTCTCGGCGGCCAGGTTCGGCAGCGGGATGCGGCTGTCGGCGAAGCTCGCCGGGTCGAGCGACGCGCCGTTGAGGGTGATCTCCTCGACGCTCGGGGCGACGAGGTCGATGAAGGTGTCCGCGCCGGGCGTGGTGGCGGTGAACCGGACCACGGTGGTGGACCGGAAGGTGCCTCCCTCGCGGGCCGAGCCCAGGTCGAGCTCGATGTCGTACGCGTCCACGCGGAGGAGATCGGCCCGGGTGCGGGCCTCCTCGCGGGTCAGGTTTGTGCCGGGCACTCGCTGCACTCCTTTGTCAGACGGATGTTCCGAATCCTCGCATGTCCAACGCATGGGCCCGCCGAGAATTCACCGGTGGGGCACACGGGCGGGGCGGGTACCGGCTGTTCGCCCGTACCCGCCCCGCCCGTGTGCTGTCGTGGCCTCGACGGCCCCGACGGAGGGTCATGCCCCCGGTGTCACTTCTTCCACTTGGTCAGCGGACCGTCGGTGGAGCTGTAGCGACGGAAGGCGTACACCGCGCTGCCGTCGTCCGAGATGACGTACTCGGAGGTGCTGCTGCCGATGTCCAGGCCGTTCGACATGGCGATGGTGCCGATGTCGGCCATCGAGCCGTCGGTCGGAGAGAGCGTCACCAGGCGGGCCGGCTTGTCGTAGCCCTGCTCGACGACGGCGCGGACCTTGCCGTCCTTGTCGGTGCCGGAGACCAGGCGCATCTCGTTGCCGGCCGAGGAGGTGGTGGACGCCCACAGGCGCTTGCCGGTGTTCAGGTCGTAGGCGTTGATGCCCGGCTTGGTGCCGCTGACCTGGACGTACAGGGTGGAACCGCTGACCACGTTCCGGGTGAGGGCCTCGTCCTGGCCGGACAGGCGCAGGCTGTCCGAACCGGGCTCCTTGACGGACATCTGGTTGCCCGGCTTGTTGTCCTTGTCGAACGGCAGGACGTAGTCGCCCTGCGGGCCGCTGGTCATCAGCAGGACGAGCGGCTTGTCCTGGACGACCTGGTCGACCTCTTCGATGCTGCCGGTCAGGGTGATCGGCGTGCTGGCCGCCTTGCCCGTCTCGGCGTTCACGATGACCAGCTGCGACTTCGGGCCGCTGCCGCCGTAGCAGCGGTCGCTGACGGCGATCTGGACGCCGGCCGCGCGGCCGCGCACGCTGCAGTCCTTGTCGCGCGGCTGGTACTGCCAGGCGGGCTGGCCGTTGGCGATGTTCAGCGCGCCGACCATGTTGCCGCCGACGGCGACGACGTTCTCGGTGACGCTCAGGGTCGGCGAGGACATCCGGTCGGCCGTGACCTTGACGCTCCAGAGCAGCTTGCCCTGGTTGAGGTCGACGGCGCCGACGGTGGAGCAGTCGCTGTCACCGGTGTTGAACGAGACGGCCGCGACACCCTTGGAGTTGGCCCCGTAGGAGGCGGTGCACATCTCCTTGCTGCCGGCCGGGACGGGGATGGTCCAGGCCTCCTTGCCGTCCGTCAGGTTGTAGGCCTTGATGCCGCTGCTGTCGACGCGGACGGCGAGCTTGTCGGTGCCCCAGACGCCGAGCATCTGGTTCGCGCCGTCACTGTTGGCACCCTTGGGAGCGGTCCAGGCGACGTTGTAGGTGGCGCCCTTGGTGTTGGGGCCGGGGGTGGTGTCACCGGAGTTGCCGCCGTCGCCGGTGCCGCCGGTGGTGGCGACGGGGCCCGGGCCCGGCGTGGGCTCGGGGTCGGCCTTGAGCAGCACGACCAGGGCGACCACGATCGAGATCGCCAGCACACCGCCGATGATCCCGCCCCACAGCATCACGGGGTTGCGCTGCTTGGGCGTCGTCGGCGCGCCGGGGTAGCTGTACCCGGTCTGCTGCTGCGGGAAGTTGTAGCCACCGGTGTTGTAGCCCTGCCCGGCGTCGGGGGCACCGTACGGGGCGCCGGGCGTCGGGTCGTACGGGCCGACCGGTGCGCCGGCCGGGGCCGGCGGGGCCTGCGCGGGGAAGCCGCCGGCCGCCGTCGGCGCGTACGCCGCGTAGTCGGCGCCACCGACGGGCGGCTGGGCGGGCGGTGCCGGCGGCTGCGCGGGCGGCGGCCCGGCAGGGGCGGCCGGGCCCGGGATGGCCGAGCCGTCGAGCTGCGTCATCTGGTCCGCGACGGCGGCCGGATCGACACCGCCGCCCGGCGGGCGTCCGAACGAGACGCCCCGGTTGTCCTGCGGACCGTTGCCGGGCGTTTCGCCTGCCCCCGGCGTAGGGTGATCCCCTGCCATCTGATTCCCCGTCATGTCTGGAAGTGCCCCCTGCCGGTACCGTCCTCGGTTCCGGTGGGACGGGTGAGAATTGGGCACCATGCTAGTGGTGTGTGGATTTCGGCCGCTGCCAGGACCGGCGAACCCCGTCCCCGCAGGTCCAGGCCGTGCAACACCTTCACCCCCCGATCACCCGGCCCCCACCCCCGACACCACGGCGTGACCCCGGTGCCCCGCCCGCCCGCCGCCCGGACCGCCCCCACCTGCCGGCCGTACCCGTTCGGCCTACCCGCGCCCGGCGGCCGTCCTCGTCCCGTGCGCCCGCCGTCCCGGTCCTGATTGCCGCCCGCCGCCCGGTCGTTTCCGTCTCCGGCCCTCCCCGTCGACACCCCCGCCTCCGCCCCCGGGCCGTACCCTTCAGGAGTTGAAGGGGACGCCCGGCGGAGGGGTCCCCGCCCTGGGAGGGTGGATCATGTCGACGGACACACCGGGCTCGCAGTCGTCCCTGCACCGGGCGAACCTGGAGCGGGTGCTGCGCGCGGTGCGGATGGCCGGCTCGCTGACCCAGGCCGAGATCGCCCGCGGCACCGGCCTCTCCGCGGCCACTGTGTCCAACATCGTGCGGGAGTTGAAGGAGAGCGGCACCGTCGTGGTCGCCGACACCTCCTCCGGCGGCCGCCGCGCCCGCAGCGTCTCGCTCAGCGGTGACGCCGGCATCGTGGTCGGCATCGACTTCGGCCACACCCACCTGCGGGTCGCGGTCGGCAACCTGGCCCACCGCGTGCTGGCCGAGGAGAGCGCCCCGATCGACGTGGACGTCTCCGCCCAGCAGGGTTTCGACCGCGCCGAGGCGATGGTCGAGCGGCTGCTGGCGCAGGCCGGGTTCCGTTCGGACAAGGTGATCGGCGTCGGCCTCGGTGTGCCCGGCCCGATCGACGTGGAGACCGGCGCGCTGGGCTCGACCGCGATCCTGCCCGGCTGGACGGGCATCGCCCCGGGGCGGGAGCTGGGCGAGCGGCTCGGCATGCCGGTGCACGTGGACAACGACGCCAACCTCGGCGCGCTCGGCGAGCTGGTCTGGGGCGCCGGCCGCGGCCTGAGCGACCTGGCCTACATCAAGGTCGCCAGCGGTGTCGGTGCCGGCCTGGTGGTCAACGGCCAGATCTACCGCGGTCCGGGCGGCACGGCGGGTGAGATAGGGCACATCACGCTGGACGAGGCGGGGCCGGTGTGCCGCTGCGGCAACCGCGGCTGCCTGGAGACCTTCGTCGGCTCCCGCTACCTGCTCTCGCTGCTCAGCTCCACCCTCGGCCCGGACCTCACGCTGCCCCGGGTGGTCGAGCTGGCCCACCAGGGCGACCTCGGCTGCCGCCGGGTGATCGCCGACGCCGGCCGGCAGATCGGCACCGGCGTCGCGACCCTGTGCAACCTGCTCAACCCGCGGCGGGTGATCCTCGGCGGCGACCTCGCCGAGGCCGGTGAGCTGGTTCTCGCCCCGATCCGCGACTCGGTCGCCCGCTACGCCATCCCCAGTGCCGCCCGCCAGCTCTCGGTGGTCCCCGGCACCCTCGGCGGCCGCGCCGAGGTGCTCGGCGCGCTGGCGCTGGTGATGAGCGAGATGGGCGAATCCGGCGCCCTGGGCCGCGCCTAGCACCGCCGCCGACGACCCCCGGCTCCGACCGCCGTTGTAAAGGTGCTCGAACGCCCGTCCGTCAATCTGCGGTGACCCCCATCCCCCGGCCGACCTCCCGGAATGGCGGTAACCGAACGGTGGCACCGGGCGCGCCGCTCGGTGTCCGGCAAGCGGACATTAGACTCGACCGGTCGGTACCGGCCGCGACCGTCGGCCTGCCGCCGGACCGGGCAGCGACGCCCGTCGGACCGCCAGCGGTCCGCGAACACTGAACGAGGAGGAACGGGTGGCCCTGCTGACCCGCATTCGGGGACCGCGCGATCTCGACCGGCTCACGCCCGGACAGCTGGCCGCACTGGCCCAGGAGATCCGGACCTTCCTGGTGACCGAGGTCTCCAAGACGGGCGGCCACCTCGGCCCCAACCTCGGCGTGGTGGAGCTCACCATGGCGCTGCACCGGGTCTTCGACTCGCCGCGCGACCGCATCCTCTTCGACACCGGTCACCAGAGCTACGTCCACAAGCTGCTCACCGGCCGCCAGGACTTCTCGCAGCTGCGGATGAAGGGCGGCCTGTCCGGCTACCCGTCCCGCGCCGAGTCCGAGCACGACGTGATCGAGAACTCGCACGCCTCCACCGTGCTCTCGTACGCCGACGGCCTGGCCAAGGCCAACCAGCTGCTGGGCAAGAACGACCCGGTGGTCGCCGTGATCGGCGACGGCGCGCTCACCGGCGGCATGGCCTGGGAGGCGCTCAACAACATCGCCGACGCCAAGGACCGCCCGGTCGTCATCGTCGTCAACGACAACGAGCGCTCCTACTCGCCGACCATCGGCGGCCTGGCCAACCACCTCGCCACCCTGCGCACCACCCAGGGCTACGAGCGCTTCCTGTCCTGGGGCAAGGACGCGCTGCAGCGCACCCCGGTGGTCGGCCAGCAGCTGTTCGAGACGCTGCACGGCGCCAAGAAGGGCCTCAAGGACTTCATCGCCCCGCAGGGCATGTTCGAGGACCTCGGCCTCAAGTACATCGGCCCGATCGACGGCCACGACCTGACGGCCCTGGAGTCCGCGCTGACCAAGGCGCGCGGTTTCGGCGGCCCGGTGATCGTGCACTGCCTCACCGAGAAGGGCCGCGGCTACCACGCGGCCGAGAACAACGACGAGGACCGCTTCCACGCGGTCGGCAAGATCCACCCGGAGACCGGCCTGCCGATCCAGAGCGGTGGCGGGCAGAGCTGGACCTCGGTCTTCGCCGAGGAGATGGTCGCGCTCGGCCACGAGCGCGAGGACATCGTCGGCATCACCGCCGCCATGCTGCACCCGGTGGGCCTGGCCCCGTTCGCGGAGGCCTTCCCGGACCGCATCTTCGACGTGGGCATCGCCGAGCAGCACGCCGTCACCAGCGCGGCCGGCCTGGCCACCAACGGCCTGCACCCGGTCTTCGCGGTCTACGCGACCTTCCTCAACCGGGCCTTCGACCAGGTCCTGATGGACGTCGCCCTGCACAAGCTGGGCGTCACCTTCGTGCTGGACCGGGCCGGTGTCACCGGTGACGACGGCGCCTCGCACAACGGCATGTGGGACATGTCGATGCTGCAGATCATCCCGGGCCTGCGGCTGGCCGCCCCGCGCGACGCCGACCAGGTCCGCGCCCAGCTGCGCGAGGCCGTCGAGGTGAAGGACGCCCCGACCGTGGTCCGCTACTCCAAGGGCACGGTCGGCCCGGCCGTCGCCGCGGTCGGCAAGGTCGGCGGCATGGACGTGCTGCGCGCCGCCGAGGAGCCGTCGGGCGCCCACCGCGCCGATGTGCTGATCGTCTCGGTCGGCGCGATGGCCCCGACCAGCCTGGAGGTCGCCGACCTGTTGGCCGCCCAGGGCATCACCGCCACGGTGGTGGACCCGCGCTGGGTCAAGCCGGTGGACCGGGCCCTGCCGGGCCTGGCCGCCGAGCACCGGGTGGTCGTCACGATCGAGGACAACGGCCGGGTGGGCGGCGTCGGCGCCGCCGTGGCGCAGGCGCTGCGGGACGCGGACGTGGACCTGCCGGTGCGCGACTTCGGTATCCCGCAGGAGTTCCTGGACCACGCGAGCCGGAACGAGATCCTGGCCGAGATCGGCCTGAACGCCCCGGACATCGCCCGGAAGGTGACCGCCCTGGTCGCCAGCCTGGACGCGGCGCCGGTCGACGCCTGACCGACGCGGGCCGACGGGGGCGTCACCCGTTCCGCCGACGACTGTTCGTCGTAACTCTGTAACAGTTCGTCACGGAACAAGCTGACAATCCTATGGAATGGCGGGACCGGCGCCACCGGCGCCGATCCCGCCCGGTAGGTTGTCAACCGTGTCGACCCCCACCCGCCTCCGCCCCGCCGGACTGGCCGAGCGCCTGCCCGAGCGTGTCCGTACCCACGTCCGGAACGGGTACTGGACCAGGCTGGTGCCGGTCCTCGCACTGGTCGCGCTGATCACCCACATCCCGTCCTTCGCCCGGCCCGTCTGGAGCCCGGACGAGGGCTTCCTGGCCACCCAGGCCCGGATGCTGGCGGACGGCGGAGTGCTGTACGACACCGTGGTGGACCGCAAGCCCCCGCTGCTGCCCTGGCTCTACCAGGCCTGCTTCGCGGTCTTCGGCTCCGCCTCGCTCTGGCCGCTGCGCACCCTGGCCGTGGTGGCCCACCTGGTCACCGCGATCCTGCTGGCCTCGATCGCCCGCGGCCGCTGGGGCAACCGGGCCGGGGCCGGCGCGGGCCTGCTCTACCTGCTGGTCTCCATCGGGCTCTCCCCGGAGGACACCCAGGCGGCCACCTTCGAGGTCTTCATGCTGCCCGCCATGGTGGCCGCCTTCCGGTACGCCGAGCGGCGCCGCTGGCTGGCCGCGGGCATCGCCGTGGCGCTCTGCTCGCTGACCAAGCAGACCGGCGGCGCGGTGCTGTTGCCGGTGCTCTGGATGCTCTTCCAGGACGCCCGCCGACGCGGGGTGCGCTGGCCGCCCGCGCTGTTCAAGATCGGCTTCGGCTTCACCCTGCCGATAGCGCTGGTCGCGGTGATCCTCACCAAGCCCAAGGGCTTCCTGTTCTGGGTGGTCACCGGCAGCGGCGACTACGCCTCCTTCGGCGGTGCCTGGCTGCAGATGCTCGGCCGCGCCCTCGGCAACTCCGCGATCCTGGTCGCGGCCGGCCTGGGCTTCCTGCTGCCGGTCGGGCGCCGGCTCTGGCTCAAGTACCGGCACCGCCCGCTGCCGGTGGCCGGCGAGGAGCACGGCTCGACCACCGACCTGTGGGTCTGGCTGCTCTCCTCGGTCGTCGCGGTCAGCGTGGGCTTCCACTTCTTCGGCCACTACTACCTGCAGCTGATCCCGCCGCTGGTGCTGCTGGGCACCGGGGCGGTCGCCACCTCGGCGATCCGCTGGAAGCCCGTCCTGGTGTACACCACGGCCGCCGCCACGGTGTTCTGGGGCCTGGCGCTGGCCTGGCCGGGGGAGCGGCTCGACCGCACCACCGAGGTCGCCACCGCCGTCGCCGCCCAGACCACCCCCAAGGACACCGTGCTGGTCTGGGGCATGCACCCCGAGCTGTACTGGCTGGCCGACCGCAAGCCGGCCTCCCGCTACCTGACGGCCGGCTTCCTCACCAACTACAGCGGCGGCAAGGACGGCAGCGCCAACGTCGGCGAGCAGTTCAGCGTCTCCAACGCCTGGCAGACCTTCGACAAGGAGCTGGCCAACGGCCTGCCCGAGGTCGTGGTCGACGACTCGGGCATCGCCCCGTACCAGCCGGTCATGGTCCCCCGGATCGAGAACCTGCTGGACACCCACTACGAGATGGTCGGCGTCTTCGCCGACACCGTCGTCTACCGCCTCAAGCACTGAGACGTCCGTACACGCCCCTCCGCGCGGAGACGTCCGTACACGTGCTGCCGCGCGGAGGCATTCATACCTGCCCCTCCGCGCGGAGACGTCCGTACACGCCGCACACGCCGAAGGGGCCCGTACACACGGAGGAGCCCCGGTGACCACCAGGTCACCGGGGCTCCTCCGTCACGGGGCCACGCCCTACGCGGGCACCGAGGCCACGCCGGGGGCCAGGAACGGCTTGCCGTTCACGCGCTCCGAGATGCCCTCACGGTCCAGGTACGGGGTGATCCCGCCCAGGTGGAAGGGCCAGCCGGCACCGGTGATCATGCAGAGGTCGATGTCCTGCGCCTCGGCGACGACACCCTCCTCCAGCATCAGGCCGATCTCCTGCGCGACGGCCTCCAGGGCACGGGCGCGGACCTGCTCCTCGGTGAGGACCGAGTCGCCGAAGGTCAGCAGCTCCAGCACCTCGGGGTCGAGGACCTGCTGGCCGTCCACCCAGGTGTAGAAGCCGCGCTTGCCGGCCTTGACGACCTCGGCGAGGTTCTCGGAGACGGTGTACCGCTCCGGGAAGGCGCCGCGCAGGGTCTCCGAGACGTGCAGGGCGATGGCCGGGCCGACCAGCTCCAGCAGCACGATCGGGGACATCGGCAGGCCGAGCGGCTCGACGGCCTTCTCGACGTCGGCGATCGGGGTGCCCTCGTCGATGATGTTCTGGATCTCGCCCATGAAGCGGGTCAGGATCCGGTTCACCACGAACGCCGGGGCGTCCTTGCACAGCACCGAGGTCTTCTTCAGCTTCTTCGACACGGCGAAGGCGGTGGCCAGCGACGCGTCGTCGGTCTTGTCGCCGCGGACGATCTCCAGCAGCGGCAGGATCGCGACCGGGTTGAAGAAGTGGAAGCCGACGACCCGCTCGGGGTGCTTCAGCTTCGAGGCCATCTCGGTGACCGACAGCGAGGAGGTGTTGGTCGCCAGCACACAGGTCGGCGAGACCACGTTCTCCAGGTCCGCGAAGACGGTCTGCTTGACGCCCATCTCCTCGAACACGGCCTCGATGACGAAGTCCGCGTCGCCGAAGGCGGCGGCCTTGTCGAGCGAGCCGGTGACCAGGCCCTTGAGACGGTTGGACTTGTCCTTGCCGATGCGGCCCTTGGCGAGCAGCTTGTCGATCTCGGCGTGGACGTAGCCGACGCCCTTGTCGACGCGCGCCTGGTCGATGTCGGTGAGGACCACCGGCACCTCCAGACGGCGGGCGAACAGCAGCGCCAGCTGCGAGGCCATCAGGCCGGCGCCGACGACGCCCACCTTGGAGACCGGGCGGGCCAGGGACTTGTCCGGGGCACCGACCGGGCGCTTGGCCCGGCGCTGCACCAGGTTGAAGGCGTAGATGCCGCTGCGCAACTCGCCGCTCATGATGAGGTCGGCCAGGGCCGCGTCCTCGGCGTCGAAGCCGCCCTGCAGGCTGGCCTTGTCGGCGAGGTCGGCGTCCTTGACGGCGGCGATGATGTCCAGCGCCTTGTAGGCGGCCGGAGCGGCGCCGTGCACCTTGGCGTCGGCGACCAGGCGGCCCCAGGCGACGGCGTCGTCCCAGGCCTTGCCGCGGTCGATCGCCTCGCGCTCGACGACGACGTCGCCCTTGAGGACCTTGGCGGCCCACAGCAGCGACTGCTCCAGGAAGTCGGCCGGCTCGAAGATCGCGTCGGCGATCCCCAGCTCGAACACGTCCTTGCCCTTGAGCTGCTTGTTCTGGTTCATCGAGTTCTCGACGATGACCTTGACGGCCTTACCCGCGCCGATCAGGTTCGGCAGGATGGTGCAGCCGCCCCAGCCGGGGACGAGGCCCAGGAAGACCTCGGGCAGCGAGAAGGCCGGGACGCCGGCCGACACCGTGCGGTAGTCGGCGTGCAGGCCGACCTCGACGCCGCCGCCCATCGCCGCGCCGTTGTAGAAGGCGAAGGTGGGGACGGGCAGCGCGGCGATCCGCTTGAAGACCTCGTGGCCGCCCTTGCCGATGGCCAGCGCGTCCGTGCGCTCCTTGAGCAGCTCGACGCCCTTGAGGTCGGCGCCGACCGCGAAGATGAACGGCTTGCCGGTGATCGCGGCGCCGACGATCTTGCCCTCGGCGGCCTCGGCCTCGACCTGGTCCAGCGCGACGGACAGCTTGAGCAGCGAGCCCGGGCCGAAGGTGGTCGGCTTGGTGTGGTCGAAGCCGTTGTCCAGGGTGATCAGGGCCAGCTTGCCGGCCTGCAGCGGCAGGTCCAGGTGGCGCACGTGGGCGGTCGTGACGACCTCGCCCGGGAACAGCTCGGCGCCGTGCTGGAGCAGCTCAGTCGTGGTGCTCATGGTCACTTACCACCCTCGAAGTGCGGGTTCTCCCAGATGATGGTGCCGCCCATGCCGAAGCCGATGCACATCGTGGTCAGGCCGTAGCGGACGTCCGGGCGCTGCTCGAAGCGGCGGGCCAGCTGGTTCATCAGGCGCACGCCCGAGGAGGCCAGCGGGTGGCCGAAGGCGATCGCGCCGCCGAACGGGTTGACCCGCTCGTCGTCGTCCGCGATGCCGTAGTGGTCGAGGAAGGCCAGGACCTGGACGGCGAAGGCCTCGTTGACCTCGAACGCGCCGATGTCCTCGATGGTCAGGCCGGCCTTGGCCAGCGCCTTCTCGGTGGCCGGCACCGGGCCGATGCCCATGACCTCGGGCTCGACGCCCGCGAAGGCGTAGGAGACCAGGCGCATCTTGACCGGGAGGCCGAGCTCCTCGGCGACGTCCTCGGCGGCCAGCAGCGAGGCGGTGGCGCCGTCGTTCAGACCGGCCGAGTTGCCCGCGGTGATGTTGCCGTGCGGGCGGAACGGGGTCTTCAGACCGGCCAGGCTCTCCATCGTGGTGCCCGGGCGCAGCGGCTCGTCCACGGTGGCCAGGCCCCAGCCGGTCTCGCCGACCTCGGGGTTGGTGTTGCGGATCGAGATCGGCACCAGGTCGGGCTGGATGTCGCCGTTGGCGTACGCCTTGGCGGCCTTCTCCTGGGAGCGCACGGCGTAGGCGTCGCAGCGCTCCTTGGTGATGTGCGGGAAGCGGTCGTGCAGGTTCTCCGCGGTCATGCCCATGAACAGGGCGGACTCGTCGACCAGCTTCTCGGAGACGAAGCGCGGGTTCGGGTCGACGCCCTCGCCCATCGGGTGGCGGCCCATGTGCTCGACGCCGCCGGCCACGACCACGTCGTACGCGCCGAAGGCGATGCCGCCGGCGGTGGCGGTCACGGCGGTCAGCGCACCGGCGCACATGCGGTCGATCGAGTAGCCGGGGACGGACTTCGGCAGGCCTGCCAGCAGGGCGGCGGTGCGCCCGATGGTCAGACCCTGGTCGCCGATCTGCGTGGTGGCCGCCACGGCGACCTCGTCGATGCGCTCGACGGGCAGGTTCGGGTTACGGCGCACGAGCTCCCGGATGCACTTGACGACGAGGTCGTCGGCGCGGGTCTCGTGGTAGATGCCCTTCGGGCCGGCCTTGCCGAACGGGGTGCGGACGCCATCGACGAAGACGACGTCCCTCGCGGTACGAGGCACGGGGGCTCTCCTCCCAGGGACCAACATTTGAGGTGGGCAGGCTGCCGCCGTCGAAGACCCGAGCGGCGCCGCATCACGGTCATGCTACCGGTCGGTAACCACCCTGCCCAGGCCCCTCGGACGGTTCTGACCGTGTGTCCCGCGACACGTCCGACCAGGAGAGCTGTTCCCGGGTACGACAAAGGGGATGCCGCCCGTACGGACGGCATCCCCTTTCGGGTCCTTGCCGGTGTCAGTCCTGGACCGCGGCCACGGCCGCGGCGAACGCGGCGGCCACCGCCGGCGCCACCAGGTCCACCTGCCACTGCCGGGCGCCCAGTCGGCGCAGCGCGGCGGCCACGCCCTCCGGGCCGCGGTCGGCCGGCGGCTCCCAGGAAACCCGTCGGACCAGGTCCGGGGTGATCAGGTTCTCGGCCGGCAGGTGGTGCCGCTCGGCGAGCTCGCTGACCGCACTGCGCGCGCCGGAGAGCCGGGCGGCGGCCACCGGGTCCTTCTCGGCCCAGGCCCGCGGCGGCGGGGGGCCGTCGTGCGGTGCGGCGGCCGGCGGCAGCTGGCCCTCCGGGATCTCCCGGCCGCGCTGCACGGCCGCCAGCCACTGCTCCAGCTGGCGCCGGTGCACCCGCGGACCGAAGCCCTGGACGGCCTGCAGTGCGGCGACGTTCAGCGGCATGGCCAGCGCGGCGTTGACGATCGCGGCGTCCGAGAGCACCCGGCCGGGGGAGACGTCGCGCTCCTGCGCCATCCGGTCGCGGGCCAGCCACAGCTCGCGGACCACGGCCAGCTGGCGACGCCGTCGGACCTTGTGCAGCTGCGAGGTGCGCCGCCACGGGTCGGTGCGCGGTGCCGGGCGGGGGGCGGCGGCGATCGCGGCGAACTCCTCCAGGGCCCAGCCGAGCTTGCCCTGGGCGTCCAGCTCCTGTTCGAGTGCGTCGCGCAGCTCGACCAGCACCTCGACGTCCAGAGCGGCGTAGCGCAGCCACGGCTCGGGCAGCGGGCGGGTGGACCAGTCGACGGCCGAGTGCTCCTTGGCCAGGCTCAGGCCCAGCACGTTCTCGGTCATCGGTCCGAGGCCGACCCGGGCGAAGCCGGCGATCCGCCCGGCCAGCTCGGTGTCGAAGAGCCGACGGGGTCTCATACCGACCTCGGCCAGGCAGGGCAGGTCCTGGGTGGCCGCGTGCACCACCCATTCGGCGTCCGCGAGGACGGCGTCGAGCGCGCTGAGGTCGGGGCAGGCGATCGGGTCGATCAGGGCGGAGCCGGAGCCCGCGCGGCGCAGCTGGATGAGGTAGGCGCGCTGCCCGTAGCGGTAGCCGGAGGCGCGCTCGGCGTCGACGGCGACCGGCCCGGTGCCCGCGGCGAAAGCCGCGACCGTGGCGGCCAGCGCCTGCTCGTCCGCCACGACGGGCGGGATCCCCTCCTTGGGCTCCAGGAGCGGGACCGGGGCTGCTTCTTCTGGGATGGCTGCTACGGCGTCGGTCACCCACCAAGGGTACGACGGTCCTCGGGGCCGGGAGTGTTGTCGGACTGGTCAGACCGTCACTCGCAGGGGTGCCCGCCCGCTCTTCACCCGGCTTCGGCCGGGCCCTGGACGGCGGCGCGGCGGCCGAGGAGGAAACGTTCCTCCTCGGCCGCCGCGGCGGTCGGGAGCGCTCGGTCTCAGTGAATGATCCCGGTGCGCAGGGCGACGGCGACCATTCCGGCGCGGTCGCCGGTGCCCAGCTTGCGGGCGATCCGGGCGAGGTGGCTCTTCACGGTGAGCGCCGACAGGCCCATCGCCACGCCGATCGCCTTGTTCGACTGACCCTCGGCGACCAGCCGCAGCACCTCGACCTCGCGGCCGGACAGCTCGCGGTAGGCGGCCTGCTGCGGGCCCGGCGCTCCGGGGGCTCCGGGGGCGCCCGGCGCTCCGGCGGCGCCCGGCATGCCCGGCATCCCGGGACGGCGCATCCGGCCGGCGAGCCCGGCGGCGCCGAGCGGTAGGCCCGGTCGGCCCGGCATCGCGACGTTCGTCCGGGTGCCGGTGACCACGTAGCCCTTGACGCCGCCGGCCAGTGCGCTGCGGACCGCGCCGATGTCGTCGGCGGCGGACAGTGCCAGGCCGTTGGGCCAGCCCGCGGCGCGGGTCTCGGCGAGGATGGTCAGTCCGGAGCCGTCCGGGAGGTGGACGTCGGCGACACAGATGTCGCGCGGGGTGGAGACCCTGGGGCGGGCCTCGGCGATCGAGGACACCTCGATCACGTCGCGGACGCCGAGCGCCCAGAGGTGACGGGTGACGGTGTTTCGGACGCGGGGATCGGCGATGACCACCATGGCGGTGGGCTTGGTCGGGCGGTAGGCGACCACGTTTGCGGGGTGCTCAAGAAGGACCGACACCAGGCCTCCTGCGGGGAGTGGCGGACGGAACCCCGATGGGGGCGGTCGGAGTGTTCCGCGTTCGGAAAGGGTCACAGTCTGCTTCGGCAGCTACCGTGCCCGGCTTTAGCGAAAGATCACGATCTAGTGAGTAACAATACGGACAAATCGCGCAAATGATTGATGCGACATGCCTCGTATTCGCACAAAATCGATCAGATTCGATGCAAGCCGGTCGGTATCGACCGCTTTATTGACGCAGAGCGGGTCCGAAGTCACACTCCGTCAGCCCTGGGGGTGGCGTCCGGCCGTCCGGCGCCGCAGGGCCCGGGCACCACCCGTCAGTGCGACCGCGGGCGTCGACGCGCAGGCATCGGGACCACTCCACCGAGTGACGGCACCTCGGGTGGCCCCTGCGGCGCGGGTGCGGCCGGCGGCAGGCCGGCACTGATGCAGAGCAGGTCCACCCAGGCCGCCAGGTGCCGCTCGAAGCGGCCGTCGGCCGGCGTCCAGGAAGCCCGGATCTCGATCTCGGTCGACGACGGGCGGTCCGCCAGACCACCGAAGTACTGGGACGCGCACCTGGTCACCGTGCCGGACGGCTCCGCGTACCCGGCGCCGTGCGCCTGCAGCGAGTCCAGCAGCCAGGCCCAGCCGACCTCGCACAGCATCGGGTCGCCGGCCATCTCCGGCTCCAGCTCGGCCCGGGTCATCGTGACCACCCGGAACTCCCCGTTCCAGGACTCCTGCCCGGCCGGGTCGTACAGCAGCACCAGCCGGCCGTCCGCCAGCTCCTCGCCGTCCACCTCGACCGCGGCGGTCACCGCGAAGGAGTACGGGGCGAGCCGACGCGGCGCCGGCGCGGGGGAGAGCTGCACCTCGGGCCGCAGCCGGGCCCCGTCCAGGGCCGCCACGGCAGCCCGGAACTCGCTCGGCGCCCCCTCGCGACCCGTTCCGCCACCTGCTCCGCCACCCTGCGCGGGGTGCCCTCCGACCGCTGCCATGACCCGAAGACTAGGTCGAAACCCCGGGTTATCGCCGCAACTTCTCTCCCAGCGGCGTGCCGGAACGGCAAACCCGGGCAGATCTTGGAGGAACCGACGAGACCGGCCGGGAAGAGGCCCCCGGGACGCGTGCGAAGATTTGACGCGTGAGCGAGACTACGGCAGACACGACGGCGGCCAGCAACGACGGCCGGACCACCCCCGCGCGCCGCGGCGCCGCGTACGACTCCGCGTTCCTGCGCGCCTGCCGGCACGAGCCGGTACCGCACACGCCCGTCTGGTTCATGCGCCAGGCCGGCCGCTCGCTGCCCGAGTACCTGAAGGTCCGCGAGGGCATCCCCATGCTGGAGTCCTGCATGCGGCCCGAGTTGGTCAAGGAGATCACCCTGCAGCCGGTGCGCCGGCACAAGGTGGACGCGGCGATCTTCTTCAGCGACATCGTGGTGCCGCTCAAGGCGGTCGGCATCGACGTCGACATCAAGGCCGGCGTCGGCCCGGTCATCGCCGACCCGATCCGCACCTTCGAGGACCTGCAGCGGCTGCGCCCGCTGGAGCCGGACGACGTCCCCTACATCACCGAGGCCATCGGCCTGCTGGTGGACGAGCTCGGTGAGACCCCGCTGATCGGCTTCGCCGGCGCGCCGTACACGCTGGCCAGCTACCTGGTCGAGGGCGGGCCCTCCAAGAACCACGAGAACACCAAGGCCATGATGTACGGGCAGCCCGAGCTGTGGGCCGCCCTGGTGGACCGGCTCGCCGACATCACCTCGGCCTTCCTGAAGGTGCAGATCGAGGCGGGCGCCTCGGCGATCCAGCTGTTCGACTCCTGGGTCGGCTCGCTCGCGCCGGACGACTACCGCCGCTCGGTGCTGCCGGCCAGCACCAAGGTCTTCGACTCCGTCGCCGACTACGGCGTGCCGAAGATCCACTTCGGCGTCGGCACCGGCGAGCTGCTCGGACTGATGGGCCAGGCCGGCGCGGACATCGTCGGCGTCGACTGGCGGGTGCCGCTGAACGTCGCCGCCGAGCGGGTCGGCCCCGGCAAGGGCCTGCAGGGCAACCTCGACCCGGCGGTGCTCTACGCGCCCACCAAGGTCGTGGAGACCAAGGCCCGCGAGGTGCTGCACGCCGCCCAGGCGCTCGGCACCAGCGGCCACATCTTCAACCTCGGCCACGGCGTGCTGCCGTCCATGGACCCGGACGCGCTCAGCCGCCTCGTCGCCTTCGTCCACGAGGCCAGCGCGCGCTGACGCTCCCGCGGCGGCGGGCCCCCTTCCCGGGGCCCGCTACCCGGCGGTGGCCTCGATCCCCGCGCGCCGCAGCAGCGCGGCCGTCACCCCGTCTCCGGGGCGCAGCGCCCCGGAGAACGTCCCGTCGTACACCTGCCCGCAGCCGCAGGACGGGCTGCGCGCCATCAGCGCCGCCCGCCGCGCCCCCGCCGCCTCGGCGGCGGCGAGCGCCGCCCGGGCGCCGGCCAGGAACTCCCCGGTGCAGTCAGCCCCGGTTGCGTCCACCACCCGCGCCCGTCCGTCCAGCACGTCCGCGCCGTCCCCGCCCACGATCTCCGCCGGCGGCCGCGGCGTCGGCAACCCGCCCGCCCCCTCCGGGCACACCACCACGGCCCGCCCCTCCTCGACCAGCCGCACGGCGTCCGCCGAGGTCTTCGCCCGCCCGTCGTACCGGCAGGGGATCCCGGCCAGACACGCACTCACCACGATCGGTTCCATGCGGCCGAGCCTACGGAGGTGCGTTCAGTCCTCGACGATCCGGTCCCGGCGGACCCGGAACTCTCGCTGCCCGCACACGGTTTCGAGGTAGTGCGGCCGGTGGATGGACACCGTGAGCACCCCGTCCGGGCCCGTTTCCAGCACCGTGCAGTCGATCTCGACCGGCACCGGGTAGGGCGAGTCCGCGTCGAGCCACACATCCGGCCCGAGTGCCTGCTCCGTCCCGAACATCGCGGTCTTGTCGACCACGGACCACCGCCGCCCGTCCGCGTCCGCGAAGCAGACCTCCACCACCCCCGGCTGCGGCTCGTCGTCCACCCACCGCACCGCCTCGCCCCACAGGTACACCATGGCGGCTTCTCTAGCACACTGTCCGAGCAACCGGATATCAGGGCTGAGATCTCGCTACCGTAGAGGCATGAGCGAGCTGCCGGACTGGATGTACGCGCCCAGAGCCGAGGGTTGGTTTGCCGACGACCTCGACCACCTGCCGCAGGCACCGCGGCACACCGAACTGATCGATGGAGCGCTGGTCTTCATGATGTCCCCGCAGCGCTGGTGGCACGGTGATGTCGTGACGGACCTCGTGTACACACTGCGGCGTCAGCTGCCGGAGGGCCACAGGGTCGGACGGGAGATGACGATCAAGCTCGACAAGCGGAACCGGCCCGAGCCCGATGTCCTCGTCGTCAAGGCCGCATTCGACCCCGACCGCACCCAGTTCGCTCCCGATGAGGTGGCGCTCGTCATCGAGGTCGTCTCGTCGGAGTCAGCCGACCGCGACCGCACTGTCAAGGTCCGCAAGTACGCCGAGGCGGCCATCCCGCACTACTGGATCGTCGAGGACGAGGCCGGGCGGCCGGTCGTGCACGTCTACGAGTTGGACGGGGCGACGAGCGCCTACGCGCCGGCTGGGATCTTCCGGGGTGCGCTCGAACGTCCGGTGCCGTTCCCGGTCGTGATCGACCTGGACGCACTGGTGCCGGGCAACGGGCGTGCAGCGGATTGAGGCGTCCGTGTAAAGACCTGCGAGACTGCGGAGCATGTCGGATGCACGGGTCGTCGTCGTCGGTGGTGGGATCGCGGGGCTGGCCGCGGCCGCCTTTCTGAGCGGGGCGGCCGGGGGTGCGCCGCGGGCCCGGGTGACGCTGCTGGAGGCGTCCGGGCGGGTCGGCGGGAAGCTGTGGGGCGGCGAGGTCGGCGGGGTCCGGGTGGACCTCGGGGCGGAGTCGGTGCTGGCGCGGCGGCCGGAGGCGGTGGAGCTGGCCCGGGCGGTCGGCCTGGGGGAGCAGCTGGAGCCGCCGACCACCGCCAAGGCGGCGATCTGGACCCGCGGCGCGCTGCGGCCGCTGCCGGGCGGACAGGTGATGGGAGTGCCGGGCGACCTGGAGGCGCTGGCGGCCTCCGGGGTGCTCACCGCCGAAGGGCTGGAGCGGGCCCGGCACGAGCAGCCCACCGAGGTGGGGGAGGACGTCGCGATCGGCCGCTACGTGGCCGACCGGCTGGGCCGGGAGGTGGTGGACCGGCTGGTCGAGCCGCTGCTGGGCGGCGTCTACGCCGGGCGCGCGGACGAGATCTCGTTGCGTGCCGCGGTACCGCAGCTGCTGGGGATCGCCCGGGGCGGCGGTTCGCTGGTCGAGGGGGTGCGCGAGCTGGCCTCCCGGCCGACGGTGGTCGGCACCCCGGTGTTCAACGGTCTGCGCGGCGGCCTCGGCACCCTGCCGGAGGCGGTCGCCGCGGCCTGTGCCGAGGCGGGCGTGGACCTGCGCACGGAAGCCCCGGTGGACGAGCTGCGCCGCGCCCCCGACGGGTGGCAGGTGCGGACCGGCGGCGAGGTGCTGCACGCGGACGCCGTGGTGCTGGCCGTCCCGGCCCCGGCCGCGGCCCGGCTGCTGCGCGCGGACGCCCCGGCGGCCGCCGCCGAGCTGGACTCCGTCGAGTACGCGGGCATGGCGCTGGTGACACTGGCGTTCCGCCGCTCCGACCTGGCCGAACTCCCCGGCGGCAGCGGGTTCCTGGTGCCGCCGGTGGACGGTCGGCGGATCAAGGCGTCGACCTTCTCCTCCAACAAGTGGGGCTGGCTGGAGCGCTCCGCGCCGGACGCGTTCCTGCTGCGCACCTCGCTGGGCCGGCACCGCGAGGAGGAGGCGCTGGGCCTGCCGGACGAGGAGCTGGTGGCCCGCTCCCTGGCGGACCTGGGGGAGGCGATCGGCCTGACCGCCCGGCCGTACGACACCTTCGTCTCGCGCTTCGAGGCCGGTCTGCCGCAGTACCCGGTGGGCCACCCGGAGAAGGTGGCCAGGGTCCGGGCGGCGGCCGAGCGGGTGGGCGGGCTGGCGCTGTGCGGCGCCGCGTACGACGGGGTGGGCATTCCGGCGTGCATCGGCTCGGCGGCCGCTGCGGTGGCCGCCATCGACAAACTGTTGACCCCGGCGACCGGGGAAGGTTCCACGGAGAGGACAATGGGCGCATGACTGAGAGCGTTGAGCGGGAGCCGGAGCAGCGACCCGAGAAGAAGAAGGCGCGCGACCTGAACCAGGTCATCCGCTACACCATGTGGTCGGTGTTCAAGCTCAGGGACGCCCTGCCCGAGGACCGTGCCGCCCTGGCCGCCGAGGTGGACGAGCTGTTCGAGCAGCTGGCCGCGAAGGACGTGACCGTGCGCGGCACGTACGACGTCTCCGGTCTGCGCGCGGACGCCGACATCATGGTCTGGTGGCACGCCGGTGACTCGGACGACCTGCAGGAGGCGTACAACCGCTTCCGCCGTACCGGCCTGGGCCGTCGGCTGGAGCCGGTCTGGTCGAACATGGCGCTGCACCGCCCGGCCGAGTTCAACAAGTCGCACATCCCGGCCTTCCTCGCCGACGAGCGCGCGCGCGACTACGTCTGCGTGTACCCGTTCGTGCGCTCCTACGAGTGGTACCTGCTGCCGGACGAGGAGCGGCGCGCGATGCTCGCCGAGCACGGCAAGATGGCGCGCGGCTACCCGGACGTGCGGGCCAACACGGTGGCCTCGTTCGCGCTCGGCGACTACGAGTGGCTGCTGGCCTTCGAGGCGGACGAGCTGCACCGGATCGTGGACCTGATGCGCGACCTGCGCCCGTCCCGGGCCCGGCTGCACGTCCGCGAGGAGGTGCCGTTCTTCACCGGCCGCCGCAAGCCGGTCAGCGAGCTGCTGGGCGGCCTGGCCTGAGCCGCCCGCGCTCCGTCCGGAGGCCGGCTCCCCCTGGTGCGGGGAGCCGGCCTCCGGCCGTTCCGGCGGGGTGGTGCGCGGTCGTGCAGGTTCGGTTTCGGGCCCGATGCCGCCTCAGGTGCGGTGCGGGCGCAGGGCGGCGCGGAGGCGGGCGTCGGGGAGGACGGCCGGGCCGTTCATGGCGACGGCGGTGAGCAGTTCGCGCTCCTCGTCGTCGGCGAGGCCGCGCTGGCGGGCCGGGCGGACCTCCCGCAGCACCTCCTGGCCGATCGGGGAGGCCCAGCGGGTGTAGGGGTAGACGTCCACCCGGGCCATCAGCAGGGTGCCCGAGGTGAGCACCAGCGGCAGCGAGAACCAGGCGAGCGGGGAGACGGTGTCGCCGCCGGTGAAGCCGCTGACGGCCAGCGAGGCGGCCAGCAGGACCAGCGTGAGCAGCAGTGCGTGCCGGACCTGCCGGACCACCACGACGGTGCTGCGCTGCACCACGGCCGGGGTGGCCAACCCGGCCAGCGCGAGCCGGGCGCCTATCTCCAGCACCGTGGGGTGTTCGGCCATCGCCCGGCGCAGCTCGTCGGTGCGGCACTGGCCCTCCGGCCCGACGGTGGCGATGATCGCCCGCTCCAGGCGACTGCGGCCCCTGGGCTCGACCACGGTGGTCCAGCCGGTGTGCGCCAGGTGCAGCCGGCCCCGGCCGGCCATCAGGACGAGGGCCAGTTCGACCACCCGGTCCGGGCCGCCGGCCAGGTAGGCGGTCTCGTACAGCCCGATGCCGACGGCTTCCGGTGGCCGCAGCCCGTCCTGTTCGGCCAGGGCGTCGGCGGTGGCGGTCATCCGGACCAGCCGGAGGCAGGACAGGACCGCCGCGACACAGGCCGGTATGAGGAAGAGCAACCACATGGGCTTGTTCTATGCCTGGCCCGATGGCGCGGGGAACGTCTTCCCGGTCCGCGATACCGAACTGTGACGTCGGTCGTGGGACGAACCGAGGCCGGTCAGGAGCCGCAGCCGCCGCCCCCGCCGCAGCTCGACGACGAGGAACCGCAGCTGGAGGAGGAGCCGCAACTGCTGGAGGAGGAGCCGCAGCTGGAGGAGGAGCCACAACTGCTGGAGGAGGAGCCGCAGCTGGAGGAGGACGAGCCGCAGCCGGAGGACCCGGAGCCGGAGGAGCCGCACCAGGAGGCGGGGCCGCCGGACGAGCACGAGGACGACGAAGCGGACGAAGACGAGGAGGAGGACGAGGAGCCGGAGAACCAGGACGAGCTCGTGGCAGCCTGATGCATCGCTTCCTCCTCCTCGGCCGTCGCGACGAGCATCGCGGCCTCCAGCTCGTCGTTCTCCAGCCCGGCGGCGGCCAGCCCGCCGAGTGCGAGCGCGCCCAGCAGCGCGCCGCCCGCCAGCATGGGCGGCACCCCTGAAGCGGGCGTCCACGGCGAGCCGCCCATCAGGGTCAGCTGGCGCGTCCCGGCCGGGGTGATCCGGGCCTTGATCGGCAACGTGGCGAGCAGCGTGACGGCGCCCGCGAACAGCAGGAGGCCCGGGATCAACAGGTTGGGGCGGTCGTGGCCGAGGGCGCCGTCGTCGATCAGCTCGGAGGCGACGGCGAAGGCCACGACGACGAGCATCGCGAGCCAGAGGAGCCGGCGGGCGGTCCGCGCCCGCAGCAGCCGCTCGGGGCGGCGCAGCAGGCCGCGGTCGGCGAGCCGGCCACCGATCTCCTGGACGGCGGCCGAGCGCATCACCATCCGGCGCAGCGGGGCGATCTCCCGGCTGCCGGTGCGGCCGACGGCCTCGTGGATCGCCTGGTCGACGGCGTCGTACGGCTTGCCGCCGGTGAGCGTGACCAGGCCGGAGCGGCTGATCACGACCTGCTCGGCCAGGTGCATCCGGACCAGCGCGGTGTCGAACACCCGGCCCGGCCCGCCGGACAGGAACGCGGTGTCGAGCAGCGGCAGGCCGCGGCCGGGCAGGCCCTTGGCGTACGGGACGCGGCCGATGTGCTGCCGGGTCCGGGCGGCGTACAGGGCGGCGGCCGCCAGCAGGACGGCCGGGACGATGAAGTAGCTGTTGTGCCACATGGGCGGTTCCCCCGGGATGACGATGGGACGCTAGCCGCGCAGGGCCCGGCGCAGGCGGGCGAGCGGGCCGGGCGGCCGGACGGGTGCCGGGTGGAGCCACTGCTCCAGGGCCCGGCGGTGGTCGGCGGCGGTCGGGCCGCCGTCGGTGAGCACCCACTGGGCGAAGGCCCGGGCGTCGGCGCGGTAGCCGCCGGTCTGCGGGTGGGTGCGGGCGTAGTCGAGGAAGAGCGGCCCGTACCGTTCGCCGAGCAGGCGGGGCAGGTCCGGGGCCACCTTGGCGGTGGTGTCGCGCCGCTTGGCGGCGAGGCCGGTGGACTGGGCGCGGACCTGGACCGGGTCGAAGCCGGGCGGGACGGGCCCGCCGGCCACCAGGGCGGCCAGCAGCTCCTCCTGGCGCCGGGCCAGCCGCTCCCGGGCGCCGGCGGTGCCGGTGGCGTCCGGGGCTGCGGTCGGGCCGGTCGCCGCGGTCGGGTCGCTCGTCACCGGGTGCTCCCCTCCAGCACCCGGCGGATGGCGTCCAGTTCACCGGCCAGCTCACTGGGCGGCGGGAAGTTCGCGTCCCGCTCCAGCAGGACGCCGGGCGGTGCGACCCGCGCGCAGAGCTCGGCCAGCACCTCCAGCACCGGCTCGGTGACGGGGTGGGCGTGCGTGTCGTGCCAGGTCCCGTCGACCATGGTGCCGCCTGCGACGTGGACGTAGGCGAGCGCCTCCAGCGGGAGGCGGTCGAGTTCGGCGGCCGGGTCGACGCCGAGGTTGACCCGGTTGGTGTGCAGGTTGGCGACGTCGATCAGCAGCCGGACACCGGTGCGGTCGACCAGCTCGGCGAGGAACTGGCCTTCGGTGAACTCGTCGTCCGGCCAGGCGAGTTGGGCGGCGATGTTCTCCAGGGCGAGCGGCACCGGGAGCTGGTCCTGGGCGATCCGGACGTTCTCGGCGATCACCCGCAGCGAGTCGCGGGTGCGGGGGACGGGCAGCAGGTGGCCGGCCTCCAGGCCGCCGGCCCGGACGAAGGCCAGGTGCTCGGTGACCAGCGGCGATCCGAGCGCCAGCGCGGTGTCGGCGAGCCGGGCGAGGCGGCCGGGGTCGGGCAGCTCGGCGCCGCCGAGACCGAGGCCGACGCCGTGCGGGACGACGGTGACGCCGCGTTCGCGCAGCACCGTCAGCGAGTCGGGCAGGTGGCCGGCGCAGACGTTCTCGGCGACGACCTCGACCCAGTCCAGGCCGGGTTGGCGCTCGACCACGGTGTCGATCTCGCCGCGCCAGCCGAGGCCGACTCCCAGGCGGGTCGGGGCGGCGGGACCGGTGGCCCGTACGGGCACGTCCAGAGCAGGGGAAGTCATGGGTTCGCCCCCTTCGGAGGGCTGGGGTGGGAGGGCCGCCGGATGGTGCGGGCGTCGTCGCCAGGACTCCGCGGCCGTGTTGCTGAGGATGTCCCCGGCCGGGGTGGCTGCCAAGCCTCACCCGGTCTTCTCAGAGCATTATTTGAGCTTGCCGCCCCGGGGTGGGGGGCTCCGGTCCCCCGCCCGGGGCATTTCCGCAGCTGGGGTGCCCTGCCGGCGGCGAATAATCGGAGGCGGTGCGGGGGCGGCACGACTAACGTGGGAATCCATGACTTCTTTGACGATCCGTGAATTCCACTCCGACGACGCCACCGCGGTGGCGGCCGCCCACCGGGCCGGCCGCGAGCACCTGGTGCTGAGCGCCGAGGCCCTGCTCTGGCTGAACGGCCGACCGAATCCCGACGAGCACTTCCGCACCTTCGTCGCCGAGTGCGACGGCCGGGTGGTCGGCGCCGTGCGCTGTGCACGGGTGCTCGGCACGACGACCGGCGGCGTCGGGTACGCCAACGGCAGTGTGCTGCCGGAGTTCCGGCGCCGCGGCGCCGCCACCGCGCTGCTGGCCACGGCCGAACGGCACCTGGCCGAGCACGGGGTGACGGAGCTGCACACCTGGCTGGACGACGAGCCCGCCTCGCTGGCCTTCGGCGTCGCCCGGGGCTACGAGATCGGGCGCCCCGCGCAGTTCGGCGGACGGGACTTGGCGCTGCCGCTGCCGCAGGCGCCCGTACGGCCGGCCGGCGTCGAGCTGCGCCCGGCCACCGACTGGGCGGACGACCCGCGCCCGCTGTTCCTGGTCGAGGCGGACGCCATCCGGGACGAGCCCGGCGAGGTGCCGATGGACGCCCTGGAGTACGAGGAGTGGCTGCGGGGCGACTGGGCCCGGCCGGACCTGGACCTGGCGCTGACCGTGGTCGCCGTGGTGGACGGCGAGCCCGCCGCGTTCACCATGGCGCAGACCGACGGAGTGGACCGCTACTGGTCCGCGTTCACCGCCTGCCGCCGGGACTTCCGCGGGCGCGGCCTGAGCAAGCTGGCCAAGCTGGAGTCCCTGCGCCTGGCGGCCGCGGCGGGCTACCGGCACGCGTACACCTCCAACGACGAGACCAACGCGCCGATGCTCGCGGTCAACGCGTGGCTGGGGTACGAGCGCTGCGCGGGGGAGCGCAAGGGGATCAAGCGCCTGAAGTGACCCTCGGTACGGTGATCCTGACGCTCGGAATCGCCGCGAGGGGGTAATTCCGGCCACGGGCGGGGACTTAACCAGGGCGTACGGTTCGTGGTCGAGTCTTCCCCCGGGGGATGATATGGACATCCTGCTCCAGGTGCTGATCGCATCGGTTCCGGCCGTGATCGGCTTCCTCGCGGCCCGGTCCCTCGCCAGGACCAGACTGTTCCTGCGCTACGGCTTCCTACGGGCCATGCTGGCGCCGTACAGCCGGGTGCAGATCATCACGCCGAGCATCGAGGTCGCGGAGTTCGCCCTCACCGCGGACGGCTGCCAGCTGACCAGCCGCGGGCCGAAGAACGTGCTGTTCATGCCGATGGCCGAGGCGAGGGCGATAGCGGAACTCACCGACCTGCTGCGCAAGGTCAACCGGAAGGCGACGATCGAGCTGGTGGTGGCGGGCGCGCAGGACCCGCGGATGCCGACCTTCTCGATCGGCGGCCCGAGCGTCAACGCCTACTCCGGCGGCGTCCTGGACGCGGTGTTCCCGGACTTCGCGATCGAGTACCCGGAGGAGGCCCGCGCGCGCTGGGGCGGGATGACCTTCGAGGCGCTGTTCAACCCGGCCGGGGAGCTGATCCGCGACCACGGCTTCGTCTTCGTCACCCGCACGCCCCGGCACGCGCCCTGCGTCGTGCTCTGCGGGGTGTTCGCCTTCGGCTCCGCGATGGCGGTGGAGGCGCTGACGGCGGCGAGCCGGAACTCCCCGCTGGCGGCGCTCTTCCGCTCGGGGGAGAAAGGATTCGTCGCGGTGGAGGGCCGGGTGATCGGGCTGGACACCGTGGACGTCACGGTCGAGGTCTGTCGCGTCCTGCCCGCGCCCCGGTCGGACGTCCCGTCGGGCTTCCGGGGCGAGGTGTCCGTCAGTCGTCCCGATCAGTGAGACAATTGGTCTCGACCCTGCGGTGCGAATCCGGACAGCACGGGTGAGACCAGGCCATGAACTCCTGCTATTCGTACAGGTTTTGCCCCGCTCTTGACGCATCATGGGCATAATCGCGCACATGACGATCAACCGTGCGAACGTGAGCGCGATTGCCGAGGACCTGTACGTGTGGCTCCCCCCGAAGCGGGGCTGGGGCCTGGCCAACTGCGGACTGCTGGCCTCCGACACGACCGCGCTCTGGATCGACACGCCCTACGACCCCTCGATGGCCGGGGAGTTCCTCGCCGCGAGCCGCCGGCTGCTGCCGGCCGGGGTCGAGATCGACCGGGTGGTCGTCACCCACGCCAACGGCGACCACCTGTGGGGCGCCGGCGTGGTGCCGGACGCCGAGGTGATCGCCACCCGCGAGGCGCTGGAACACATCCACTGGGAGCCCACCCCGAAGCAGCAGCACGCCCTGGTCACCAACAGCGACCCGGACTCCCTGCTCGGCGGCTACCTCCGGGAGCACTTCGGGCGGTTCGACTGGTCCGCCACGGACCCGGTGCACCCGGACACCATCTTCACCGGCGAGCTGGAACTGCGGGTCGGGCGCTACCCCGTGCAGATCACCAGCCTGCCCGCCGCCCACACCGGCGGCGACCTGATCGTCCACCTCCCGCACCAGCGCGCGGTGTTCACCGGCGACGTCATCTTCTCCTCGACGCCCGAGCAGCCCGGCGACCACCCCTCGCACTGGGCGGGCCCGCTGGAGAACGTCATCGGCGCCTGCGAGCAGGCCCTGGCCACCGGCGCGGAGATCTTCGTCCCCGGCCACGGCCCGGTGCTCGACCGCGACGGCGTCCGGGAGCACATCGGCTACCTCGCGTACGTCCGCGAGCGCGCCCACACCCTGCACGCCGCCGGCATACCCGCGCTGGACGCCGCCCGGCGGGTGATCGCCGAGCAGCGCCACCCCGAACTCGGCCTGCCCGAGCGGCTGGTGCTCACCGTCGCCGCCGAGTACCGGCACCTGGACGGCTCGGCGGCGCCGGGCGCGCTGGACGCCATGGGGCAGGTCGCCCTGGTCGCCCGGGAGCTGGCCGAGGGCACCGCCGCCCGGATCCCGCGCCCGCGCACCAGCCGGAACTGACACCCGGATCCCGTCCCGCCCGGTTCCGAGCCCTGCCTGTTCCGATCCCTGCCCGGTTCCTTGTTCCGCCCGGTTCCTCGTTCCGCCCGGAACCGGGCCCGCCGGGGAAGCCGCCCCGCCCGCCTGCCCGGCCCGCCCCGCACGCACTCCCGAGGACTCCGATGACGCAGATCGCGCTGATCGCCCTGGCGCTGGTCGCCGCCGTGGCCACGGTGGTGCTCGCCCGCGGCCGGGCCGGGGCCGTCGCCCGCGCGGCGGCCGCCGAGACCGCGCTCACCCGGGGCGAGGAGCGCGCCCGCGTCGCCGAGGGCCGCCTCGCCCGCGCCGAGCAGCAGCTGCGCGAGGCCCAGGACACCGCCCGGCGCTCCACCGACGAGGCCCGGCGGGCGGAGGGCCGCACCCGCGTCGCCGAGGACGCCGTCCACGAGGCGCAGGACGCGGCCCGGGACGCCCAGGAGGCCGTCCGGGACGCCGTCCGGCAGGGCGCCGCCGCGACCACCCGCGCCGAGGAGGCCGACCGCCGACTCGCCGCCGCCGAGGCGCGCGCCGCCGCGCTGCTCGCCGAGATCGGCCACCTCGCCCAGGAGCGGGTCGCCGCCACCGCCGTACGGCTCAGCCACGCCAACGCCCCGCTGGTCGGCCCGCTGGACCCGCAGGCCGCCGGCCCGGAGGCCGTCCGGGCACTGCAGTCCGTGCTGGACGCCACCGCCGCAGCCCTCGCCGACGAGCGGGAACGGGTGGACGCCGCCGCCCGCGCCGCCATGCGCGGCGCCACCTCCCGGATCCAGACCCTGCTCTACCAGATCCAGAGCCTGGTCCAGCAGGTCCAGCACGACAACGACGACCCCCGGCTGCTGGAGGTCGACTTCCGCAACGAGGTCGCGCTGCGCCGGATCCAGACCGTCGCCGTGCTCTGCGAGGCCTGGCCGGGTCTGGCCCGCACCGACTCGCCGCTCGCCGAGGTCGTCGTCGGCGCCCTCTCCCGGGTGCCCGGCTACGCCCGGATCAAGGTCGCCAACCATCTGCGGGAGCACCGGCTCGCGGTGGTCGCCCGGGCCGCCGAGCCGATCGCCGTCACCATCGCCGAACTGCTCGCCAACGCCACCGCCTACTCCCACCCGGAGACCGACGTCCCGGTCACCGTCCAGCAGGGCGGCCGCGGCGCGCTGGTGATCATCGACGACAGCGGCATCGGCATGGACGAGGACCAGCTGCGCCGCGCCCGCCGACTGCTCGCCGGCCCGCCGGACCTCCTGCTCACCGAGCTCGGCAACCCGCCCAAGACCGGCTTCGCGGTGATCGGCAAGCTGGCCCGCCAGTACGGCTTCTCCTGCCACATCGAGCCATCGCCGTACGGCGGCATGCGGACCATCCTGCGCATCCCGTCCGGGCTGGTCACCGTCGTCGACGACGAGCAGCCGCTGTCGGTGCTCACCCCGCTGCCGCTGCGGGCCGGCGCCGGGCCCGCCCCCGCGCCCACCGTCGCCGCCGTCCCGCCGATGCGCGACGCCGACGAGCAGGACGGCCCCCAGCTCGCCGACCGCCACCACCAGCCCGGACCGCACCCGGCACCAGCCATCCGCGTGGTGCCCGCCGCGGGCGCGGACGGCCCGTCGGGGGAGGCGTCGGCCGTGGATGCCCGGGCTTCGCAGGCTCCCGAGGGCGCCGCGACAACCGGGGACGCCGCGAGATCCGGGGGCGCCCCGGCTTCCCGGGCTTCCGGCGACTCCCCGGCCGACGACGGCAGCGGCCTGCCCACCCGGCGTCGCCGCCGTCCGCTGGCCGCCGAGGAGGCCGGTGCGCCCGCCGGCACCGCGACCACAGGCCCCGCCGCCCCCGGTCGGTCCCCCGAGCGGGCCGCCGCCCGCTGGCAGGCGCTGCAGCAGGGCACCGACTCCGGCCGGGCCGCCGTGGCGCAGGCGGAACGCGAGAGTGCCGGACGCGAGAGTGCCGGACGCGACGCCGCCGAACGCACCGGCGGCGCGACCCAGGACAGCAAGACCACCGCCGGCACCCCCGGCGACACCACCGCCGCCCTCCCCACCGGTGACCACACCACCGGCCCGACGACATTAGAAGGAGCCGAGCAGTGAGCAGCTCGCCCAGCCCGACCGCCACCGACGAGATCTCGTGGGTGCTGACCCCGCTGCTGGAGCTGCCGGGGGTGCTGCACGCGGTCATCGCCACCGGGGACGGCCTGGTCGAAGGGGCCTCGGAGAGCCTGGGACGGGCCTCCGCCGAGCGGGTCGCCGCGATGACCGCCACCGTGTACGCCGCCGCCCGCGCCTTCACCGGCGCGTTCACCGACGCCGAGCGGCCGCGACTGGCCCAGACCGTGGTGGAGTCCGACCTCGGCTACGCCATCGTCGTCCCCGCCGGGGAGAACACCTCGCTCGCCGTGTTCACCACCCCGGACGCCCAACTCGGCAACGTGTCGTACCAGATGCAGGTGCAGGTCGCCGCCCTGGGCCGCGCGCTCGCGAGCCCGTGCCGGCGGCAGGACGACACCGCCCGGTCATGACCGCCGTCCCCCGCAGGCGGATGGTGCCCGCCTACCTGGCCACCGGCGGCCGCAGCCGCCCCGGCACCGAGGGCTTCGAGCGGCTGACCGTCCTGTTCGCCGACCGTGCCGAACCGCCGACCGGGCTCGAACCCGAACACCGCCGGCTCTGGGAACTGCTGTGCCCCGGCGCGCTGACCGTGGTGGAGGCCGCCGCGCACCTGCGCCTGCCGGTCAGCGCCACCGTCTTCCTCGCGGCCGATCTGGTCGAGGCGGGCTGCCTGCACGCCCGCGCACCGATCCCGCGCGCCCAGCAGACCGACCGCTCCATCGTCGAGAGGCTCCTCGTTGGACTCCGTGCGCTCCGGTGACCGGGCCGCCGACCCGGTCGGCCAGGCCGTCGGCCGGTCCGTCGACCCGCCGGTCGACCCGCCCGTCGGCCACCCCACCGGTCACTCCGACGACCGTCCCGTCGGGCCGCCGGAGCGGGTGGGCTACCTGCCCGACCGGGACCAGACGCTGATGAAGCTGGTGGTCGCCGGGCCCTTCGGCGTCGGCAAGACCACCCTCATCCGCACCCTCTCCGAGATCGCCACCCTGCACACCGAGGAGGCGATGACCGAGACCGGTCGGCCGGTGGACGACCTGGCCGGCCTGCCCGAGAAGACCACCACCACCGTCGCCGTGGACTTCGGCCGACTCACCCTGCCCGGCAACGTCGTGCTCTACATGTTCGGCACCCCCGGCCAGCGCCGCTTCTTCCCGCTCTGGCAGGACATCGCCCGCGGCGCCCTGGGCGCGCTGGTGCTCGCCGACACCCGCCGGCTGGCCGACTCCTTCGAGATCATGGACATGGTCGAGGAGCAGGGCCTGCCGTACGCCGTCGCCGTCAACTGCTTCCCGGACGCGCCGGTCCACTCGGTCGAGGTGCTCCGGGCCCACCTGGACCTGCACCCCGCCACCCCGCTGCTGCTCTGCGACGCCCGCGAACGCGAGGGAAGCCTGGACGCGCTGATCGCGCTGGCCGAGCACGTCCTCGACGCCCTGCCCACCGCCTCCACCGTCACCCAGGAGCGCCCGTGACCGTCGAGACCCGCCCGACCCCGATCCACGGCCCGGTCTTCGCCGCCGATCCGCAACTCGTCTACGAGCGGCTGCGCCGGCACGGCCCGGTCGCCCCGGTGGAGGTCGCGCCCGGCGTCGAGGCCCTGCTCGTCACCGACTACCAGGCCGCGCTGGACCTGCTGCGCGACAGCGACACCTTCTCCAAGGACTCCCGGGCCTGGCAGCGGACCGTCCCGCCGGACTCCCCGCTGCTGCCGGTGCTCGGCTACCGCCCGACCGCCCTGTTCAGCGACGGCGAGACGCACGCGCGCTACCGCGCGGTGATCACCGACGCCCTCGCACTGTTCGAACCGCACCGGCTCCAGCGCCAGGTCGCCGAGACCGCCCACCGGCTGATCGACCGCTTCGCCGCGGTCGGCCGCGCCGACCTGATCGCCGAGTATGCCCGCCAGGTGCCCGCCTCCGTGCTCACCACCTGGTTCGGCGTGCCCGAGGAGCAGCACGCCGAGGTGGTCGCCGCGATCACCGGGCTGATCGAGTCCACCGCGCAGGCCGGCGCCGCGTACGGGAAGCTCCTCGCGGTGGTCACCGCGATGGTCGCCGAACGCCGCGAACGCCCCCGGCACGACCTCGCCTCCTGGTTCGTCACCCACCCGCTCGGGCTGGACGACGACGAGGCGATCCGGCAGATCAGCCTGACCATGATCGCCGGGCACGAGCCGACCACCAACCTGATCGGCAACGCGGTGCTGCGCCTGCTCACCGACGCCCGCTACGCCGGCTCGCTGTTCGGCGGCGCGATGACCGCCCACCAGGCGATCGACGAGGTGCTCTGGCACGAGCCGCCGCTGGCCAACCTCTCCGCCCACTACCCGCGCTACGACATCGTGTTCCACGGCCGCGAGATCAAGGCCGGCACCCTCCTCCTGGTCTCCTACGCGGCCGCCAACTCCCAGGCCGCGCCGCCCACCGACGGCGGCGGGCTGCGCAGCGGCGAGAGCGCCCACCTGGCCTGGGCGGCCGGCCCGCACGCCTGCCCGGCCCGTGACCCCGCCCTGCTGATCGCGATCACCGCGATCGAGCAACTGGGCAGCCGCCTCAGCGACCTCGAACTGGCCACCCCTGCGGAGGAGTTGCTCTGGCGTCCGGGCCCGTTCCACCGGGCCCTGGTGCACCTCCCGGTCCGCTTCGAACCGGTCACCGGGTAGCGCCGGACGGCACGACGGCCCCACGGCACGGAGGCCCGGACGGCACGGAGGCCCGGACGGCACGGAGGCCCGGACACCGCAGGGTGTCCGGGCCTCCTCGCCGCGCGGCCTACTCGGCCGGTCGCAGCGTCAGCGAGATGCTGTTGATGCAGTACCGCTGGTCGGTCGGCGTGCCGTAGCCCTCGCCCTCGAAGACGTGCCCGAGGTGCCCGCCGCAGCGCGCGCACCGTACCTCGACCCGGCGCATGCCGAGCGAGGTGTCCTCGATGTACTGGACCCGGTCCTCCGCCAGCGGCGCGTAGTACGACGGCCAGCCGCAGTGGCTGTCGAACTTGGTCTCGGAGCTGAACAGCTCCGCGCCGCAGGCCCGGCAGCCGTAGACACCGACCGTCTTGGTGTCGGTGTACTCGCCGACGAACGGGCGCTCGGTGCCCGCCTCGCGGAGTACGTGGTACTCCTCGGGGCTGAGCTCGGCGCGCCACTCGGCCTCGGACTTCTCGATCTCGTAGCTCATCACGGCTCCCGGTCGCGGTGGACGTCGGACGGACGTGCGTCAGACGTTGGAAGCAACGTTCGCGAGGTGCTTGAGAATTTCGGGCCCGAGGTTGGTGACGTCGCCCGCGCCCATGGTGAGCAGCAGGTCGCCCGGGCGGGCGAGGCCGGCCAGCACGGCGGGGGCGGCGGCGAAGGAGTGCTCGGCGGTGACCTCGGCGCCGGCCCGGCGGGCGGCGTCGATGATGAGCTCGCTGGTCACGCCGGGGATCGGGTCCTCGCGGGCCGGGTAGATGTCCAGCACCACGGAGGCATCGGCCAGCGCCAGGGCCTGGCCCATCTCCTCGGCGAGCTGCTGGGTGCGGCTGAACAGGTGCGGCTGGAAGACCACCAGGACCCGGCCCTCGCCCTCCAGGCCCTCGCGGATCGCCTCCAGGTCGGCCGTCATCTCGGTCGGGTGGTGGGCGTAGGAGTCGATCACCTGGACGCCGGCGGCCTCGCCCTTGAGCTGCAGGCGGCGGCGCACGCCGGTGTAGGCGCCGATCGCCTTGGCCAGGTCGGCGGCCGGGACGCCCAGCGCGACGCTCGCGGCCAGCGCGGCGACGGCGTTGTGGGCGTAGTGGCGGCCGGGCACCGAGACGGTGAAGGTCAGCTCGGCGCCGTCCAGGACGACGGTGACCTCGCTGGTCATGCCGCGGGCGACCACCGAGAGCACCCGGACGTCGGCGTCCTCGGCGGAGCCGACGGTGACCACGTTAAGGCCCTCGCGGCCGGCCACCCGGGCGGTCAGCTCGCGGGCGCCGTCGTGGTCGGCGGAGACCACCAGGGTGCCGCCGGGGACGATCCGGCCGACGAAGGTCTCGAAGGACTCGTAGATCTCGTCGATCGAGGCGTAGTTGGCGTGGTGGTCCAGTTCCACGTTGAGCACGATCGCCACCTCGGGCGCGTACTTGTGGAAGCTGCGGTCGCTCTCGTCGGCCTCGGCGACGAAGATCTCGCCGGTGCCGTGGTGGGCGTTGGAGCCGGGCGCGTCGAGGTCGCCGCCGATCGCGTAGGACGGGTCGAGGCCCAGTTCGCCGAGGGCGACGGCGAGCATGCTGGTGGTGGTGGTCTTGCCGTGGGTGCCTGCCACCGCGAGCGCGCGGCGGCCGCCCATCAGCGCGGCCAGCGCGTCGGAGCGGTGCACCACCGGGATGCCGCGCTCGCGGGCGGCGGCCAGCTCCGGGTTGTCGGCGCGGATCGCGCTGGAGACGACCACGCTGCTGGTGCCGTCCGGCACGTGCTCGGCGGCGTGGCCGACGTGCACGGTGGCGCCGAGGGCGCGCAGCGCGAGGACGGTCTCGGACTCCTTGGAGTCGCTGCCGGAGACGCTGGCACCGCGCACTGCGAGGATCTTCGCCAGGCCGGACATCCCGGCGCCGCCGATGCCGATGAAGTGCGGGGCGTGCAGGTCGTGCGCGGCGTCGTTCAAGGCGTGGCTCCGTACGGGCGGGGGCAGACAGGTCGGGCGGACGGCTCGGCACCGGCCGGCGTGGGAGCCGACGTGGGAACCGTCCTCGCGGGCGGACCGCAAGGACGATTCTGCACCACCGGCGCGCGGAGCTAGGAGTCGCTGGCGAACAGCCTCAGCACCGGGACCCCCACCTTGTGCCGGGCCTGCGAGGCCCAGTCGCGGTGGAAGAACTCCTCCACGAAGTGGGGTGAGGTGAGCACCACCACCTCGTCCGCCCGGTGCTCCTCGACGACCGCGCGCAGCCGTTCCAGGGGCTTCTCCTCGACCAGCTCGCCCACCGCCTCGGCCCCGGCCGAGCGCAGGTGGCGCAGGCTGTGCTCCAGCGACTCGGTGGCCACGGTCGGCCCGCTCTCGGACTCGTCGTGCTCGCGCCTCACCTTGTCGAGGTGGCCGAGGGCGACGTCGTCGAGCGCCCGCAGCAGTTCGTCCTGCTTGCCGCGCGGCTGCATCAGGACGACGAAGGAGACCTTCTCGTCGCTGTGGAGCGTGGTGACGAGTTCCACGTCCGCGTCCGAGAGAGCCTTTTCGATCATCAGTACCGTCTTGAACACGTGAGTCCCTTCCAGTGGCCGGCCCCCGGGCCCCGGCATCGCATAACGGGATCACGACCGGGGGGTCACGGGGTCATTCCGAACCCAGGTGACGCAGGTAGCGGGTGAAGAGGAATCCTTTCTGCTCGATCAATGAGACCAGCCGCATCGGTTGCACGTCAGCCATTTCCGCATCGTGGAGGATGCGCGGCGCGTCGCCGCCGGTGAGCAGCGGGGCGAGCGACAGGCACAGCTCGTCCAGCAGGTCCGCCGCCGCGAGCTGCCCCAGCAGGCGCGGGCCGCCCTCGGTGAGCAGCCGGGTCCAGCCCCGCTCGGCCAGCGCCGCCACGCCCGCCCGCAGGTCCACCGAGCCGGTGCCGGCGAGCACCAGGTCGGCCACCTCGGCGACCGCCCGGCGGCGCTCCTCGGGGGCGTCCTCGGTGGTGATCACCACCGTCCTGACCAGCGGTTCCGTGAACAGCGGCGCGGTCAGGTCCAGCTGCAGCGAGCGCGTCACGATCGCGATCACCGGCGCCGGGGCCTGTCCGGCCGCGGCCCGGGCCGCCGCGAACTCCTTGCGGGCCCGGGCCGGCCGGTAGCCCTCCGCGCGGACCGTCTCCGCGCCCACCAGCACCACGTCCGACAGCGCCCGCAGCACCCCGAAGATCCGCTTGTCGGCGTCGCCGGAGAGCCCCTCGGACAGGCCGTCGAGCCCGGCCCCGCCGTCCAGACCGGCCACCATGTTGGCGCGCAGCCAGGGGCGGCCCCGATTCACCTGTTCGGGGTACGCGTACACGGCGGCGAGCGACTCCAGTGCGGCCGGATCGGCGACCGGCTCACCCAGCGGGCTGATCAACTGTTGCATGCCCTCAGTGTTCCACCGCAGGTCGTCCGGAGGCGGTTCGGAGGGCACCGGGACCAGGCGTACCCTCTACTGATGTGCCCGCAGCCTCCCGCCCCGACACCGCGACCGAGTCCATAGCCACCGCGAGCGCGGCCGGCTCCCCGATCGCGCTCGCCGACCGCCGTCCCGTCGTGCCCGCCGAGCGGCTGGTCGCCGAGATGGTCCCGCCGCCCCGGTTCGCCGAGGTGAGCTTCGGGTCGTACATCCCGGACCAGAGCCAGCCCAGCCAGTACGAGGCCGTCCAGGTCCTGGAGCAGTTCGCGGCGACCCTCGCGGGAGGAAACGGTTCCGCGCCCAAGCGCAGCTGGTTCCGCCGCTCCGCCCCCGCACCCACCGGCCCGGCCGGCGTCTACCTCGACGGCGGCTACGGCGTCGGCAAGACCCACCTGCTCGCCTCGCTGTGGCACGCCGCCCCCGGCCCGAAGGCCTTCGGCACCTTCGTCGAGCTGACCAACCTGGTCGGCGCGCTCGGCTTCCAGCAGGCCGTGCAGACCCTCTCCGCGCACACGCTGCTCTGCATCGACGAGTTCGAGCTGGACGACCCGGGCGACACCGTGCTGGTCTCCACCCTGCTCGGCCGCCTGGTCGACAACGGCGTCAAGCTGTGCGCCACCTCGAACACCCTGCCCGAGAAGCTGGGCGATGGCCGCTTCGCCGCCGCCGACTTCCTGCGCGAGATCCAGGGCCTGTCCGCGCATTTCCGCCCGCTGCGCATCGACGGCCAGGACTACCGCCACCGCGGCCTGCCCGACGCCCCGCCGCCGTACTCCGACGAGGCCGTCGAGGCCGCCGCCGCCCGCACCCCCGGCGCCTCCCTGGACGACTTCGACGCCCTGCTCGCCCACCTCTCCGCCGTCCACCCCAGCCGCTACGGCGCGCTGCTGGACGACGTCGCCGCGGTCTGCCTGCGCGGCGTGCACCAGGTCGACGACCAGTCCACCGCCCTGCGCCTGGTCGTCTTGGCCGACCGCATGTACGACCGCGAACTGCCCATCACCGCCTCCGGGATCCCGTTCGACCGGGTCTTCCCCGAGGACATGCTCCGCGGCGGCTACCGCAAGAAGTACCTGCGCGCCATCTCCCGCCTCGTCGCCCTCGCCCGCGACAGCGCGAAGTAGGCCCCGGCTGTCGGTGGTGGGTCGTACGGTGGAGTCGTGCGTCCCATCACGAGTATTGAGCGGTCCGTGGCGCCCTTCGAGGTCGTCAGCCCCTTCCAGCCGAACGGTGACCAGCCGGCGGCGATCGCCGAGCTGGAGCGACGGGTCAAGGGAGGGGAGAAGGACGTCGTGCTGCTCGGTGCCACCGGTACCGGCAAGTCGGCCACCACGGCCTGGATGATCGAGAAGCTGCAGCGGCCCACCCTGGTGATGGCGCCGAACAAGACGCTGGCCGCGCAGCTGGCGAACGAGTTCCGCGAACTGCTGCCGAACAACGCGGTCGAGTACTTCGTCTCGTACTACGACTACTACCAGCCCGAGGCGTACGTCCCGCAGACGGACACCTACATCGAGAAGGACTCCTCGATCAACGAGGAGGTCGAGCGGCTGCGCCACTCGGCGACAAACTCGCTGCTCACCCGTCGGGACGTGATCGTGGTCGCGTCCGTCTCCTGCATCTACGGCCTCGGCACCCCGCAGGAGTACGTGGACCGGATGGTGCCGCTCAAGGTCGGACAGGAGATCGACCGGGACGACCTGCTGCGCCGCTTCGTGGACATCCAGTACGCCCGCAACGACGTCGCCTTCACCCGCGGCACGTTCCGGGTGCGCGGCGACACCATCGAGATCTTCCCGGTCTACGAGGAACTCGCCGTCCGGATCGAGATGTTCGGCGACGAGATCGAGGCGCTCTACACCCTGCACCCGCTCACCGGCGAGATCATCAGCCAGGACGACTCGGTCTACGTCTTCCCCGCCTCGCACTACGTGGCCGGCCCCGAGCGCATGGAGCGCGCGATCACCGGCATCGAGCAGGAGCTGGAGGGGACGCTCGCCAGGATGGAGAAGCAGGGCAAGCTGCTGGAGGCCCAGCGGCTGCGGATGCGCACCACCTACGACATCGAGATGCTGCGCCAGATCGGCACCTGCTCGGGCGTCGAGAACTACTCGATGCACTTCGACGGCCGCGAGCCCGGCTCCCCGCCGAACACCCTGCTCGACTACTTCCCGGAGGACTTCCTCCTGGTCATCGACGAGTCGCACGTGACCGTCCCGCAGATCGGCGCGATGTACGAGGGCGACGCCTCGCGCAAGCGCACGCTGGTCGAGCACGGCTTCCGGCTGCCGTCCGCGATGGACAACCGCCCGCTGAAGTGGGAGGAGTTCCTGGGACGGATCGGCCAGACGGTGTACCTGTCGGCGACGCCGGGCCCGTACGAGCTGTCGCGCGGCGACGGCCAGGTCGAGCAGATCATCCGCCCGACCGGTCTGATCGACCCCGAGGTGATCGTCAAGCCGACCGAGGGCCAGATCGACGACCTGGTGCACGAGGTCCGCAAGCGGGTCGAGCGGGACGAGCGCGTGCTGGTCACCACGCTGACCAAGAAGATGGCCGAGGACCTCACCGACTACATGCTCGGCCTGGACATCCGGGTCCGGTACCTGCACAGCGACGTGGACACCCTGCGCCGGGTGGAGCTGCTGCGCGAGCTGCGGGCGGGCCGGTTCGACGTGCTGGTCGGCATCAACCTGCTGCGCGAGGGCCTGGACCTGCCCGAGGTGTCGCTGGTGGCGATCCTGGACGCGGACAAGGAGGGCTTCCTGCGCTCCGGGACGTCGCTGATCCAGACGATCGGCCGCGCGGCCCGCAACGTCTCCGGCCAGGTCCACATGTACGCGGACCGGATCACGCCCTCGATGGAGAAGGCGATCGACGAGACCAACCGCCGCCGGGCCGTGCAGCAGGCCTACAACCAGGAGCACGGGATCGACCCGCAGCCGCTGCGGAAGAAGATCGGCGACATCCTCGACACCCTCGCCCGCGAGGACGTGGACACCGACGAGTTGCTGTCCACCGGCTACCGCGGCCAGGGCAAGGGCAAGGCCCCGGTGCCGGCGCTGGGCGCGGCGCGCAAGCCCGCCAAGTCCCTGCCGGCCGCCGAGCTGGCGGAACTCATCCAGGAGATGACCGACCGGATGCACACGGCCGCCGCCGACCTGCAGTTCGAGGTCGCGGCCCGCCTGCGCGACGAGGTCAAGGAGCTGAAGAAGGAGCTGCGGCAGATGCGCGAGGCCGGTGTGGCGTAGCCGCTCGACCCGGGGCGCCGGGCTTGGCCGGAATGGCACCGGTCAAGCCCGGCGGTGTCTCAGCCTTGCCACAAACGGGGAAACCCTGAGGAGGCGGGGGTGCCGCAGGGCCTAGGCTGGCCTGCGGCATCACGCTCACGGGACGGGCGCGGGCCGTACGCAGAGGGGGCCTCAGCCGGGGGACGGCGACGGGGTGTTCCAGGGGAGCCGGGCGGCAGCGACCGCGTGGCCGGCAGAGAGGACAACGTCGTGTCGGTGAACCTTGCCAAGGGGCAGCGGGTCAGCCTCCAGAAGGGGCAGGGCGACGCCCTGACCGTGGTCCGGATGGGCCTCGGCTGGCAGGCCGCCCCCAAGCGGGGCCTGTTCGGCAGCCGTACCAGGACGATCGACCTGGACGCCTCGGCGCTGCTGTACGCCGAGCGGACCCCGTCCGACGTGGTGTTCTTCCAGCACCTGGAGAGCAACGACGGCTCCGTCCGGCACACCGGGGACAACCTGCAGGGCGGCTCGGGCCACGAGGACGACGAAGCGATCCTGGTCGACCTGATGCACGTGCCGACGCACATCACCCAGGTGGTGTTCACGGTGAGTTCGTACACCGGGCAGACCTTCGCCGAGGTGCAGCGGGCGCACTGCCGGCTGGTGGACGAGACCACCGGGCTGGAGCTGGCCCGCTACGAGCTGGCGGGCGGCGGGCCGCACACCGGGCAGATCATGGCCAAGGTGGTCCGGGACGGCAACGGCGGCTGGGAGATGCAGGCGATTGGCGCCCCGGCGAAGGGGCGCACCTTCCAGGACCTGCTGCCGGCGATCGAGCCGTTCCTCTGACGCCGCCGCCCTGACGGGTCTTTACCTTCTTTACCTTTCCTTGTCTGTCCTGTTACTCTCGATGGCAGCGGAGGGGAGTATTCCTCGACAGCCGACCCCGTCATCACGGGTGCCCGTCGCGGCACCCCGGGGCGCTGGTCCGACGTGGCTTTGCCCGACGGGCGGAAGAGACCTCCGGCAGTGACGATGACCGTCTCGCCTAGCTGCCGGAGGAGCAGTAATGGACGTTTCCGTAACCATGTGGGCCACCACGATCGGCGTGTTGATCGCCTTGATCGTGGCGGACTTCTTCATCGGCGGGCGAAAGCCGCACGAGGTCTCGATCAAGGAGGCCGGGATCTGGACGGCCGTCTGGGTCGTGCTGGCGCTGCTCTTCGGCGGGTTCCTGTGGTGGCACTCCGGCGGGCAGCCGGCGGGTGAGTTCTTCGCCGGCTACATCACCGAGAAGTCGCTCAGTGTCGACAACCTCTTCGTGTTCATCCTGATCATGGGCAAGTTCGCGGTACCGAGGATCTACCAGCAGCGCGTGCTGATGTTCGGTGTGATCATCGCGCTGGTGCTCCGGGCGGCGTTCATCGCCGGTGGCGCCGCGCTGGTCACCCAGTTCTCCTGGGTGTTCTTCATCTTCGGCGCCTTCCTGATCTGGACCGCCTGGAAGCTGATCAAGGAGGCGCGGGCCGAGGAGGAGGACGAGGAGTTCGAGGAGAACCGCCTGCTCAAGTCGATCACCCGGCGCTTCCCGTCCACCGACGGCTACCGCGGCACCAAGCTCCTGGTCAAGGAGCACGGCCGCCGGCTGATCACCCCGATGCTGATCGTCATGCTGGCGATCGGTACGACGGACGTGCTGTTCGCCCTGGACTCGATCCCGGCCATCTTCGGCCTCACCCAGGACCCGTACATCGTCTTCACCGCCAACGCCTTCGCCCTGATGGGTCTGCGCCAGCTGTACTTCCTGATCGGCGGCCTGCTGAAGAAGCTGGTCCACCTGAGCTACGGCCTGTCGGTGATCCTCGGCTTCATCGGTGTGAAGCTGGTGCTGCACGCCGCGCACGAGGCGGGCGCGACGTGGGCCCCGGAGATCGGCATCCCGTTCTCGCTGGGCTTCATCGTGGTGGTGCTGGCCGTCACCACGTTCACCAGCCTGCGGGCCTCGAAGAAGGCCGCCGAGGCCGAGCAGGCCGAGCAGGCCGAGCCCGCGAAGCTCGACGCCTGAGCCGCCTGAGCGGCTGAGCGAAGGCCGGCTCGCCGGCCGAACGCCGAGGCCCCCGCGACCGCATCCGGTCGCGGGGGCCTCGGCCGTGTGCGGGGCGCCCCGGCTACCAACCGCGCTCGCGCCACTCGTCGAGGTGGGGGCGCTCGGCGCCGAGGGTGGTGTCGTTGCCGTGGCCGGGGTAGACCCAGGCCTCGTCCGGCAGGGCGTCGAAGATCTTCTCGTTGACGTCCCGGAAGAGGCTCTCGAAGGCCGCCGGGTCGCCCCAGGTGTTGCCGACGCCGCCGGGGAAGAGGCAGTCGCCGGTGAAGACGTGCGGGTGGCCCTGCGGGTCGTCGTAGATGAGCACGATCGCACCCGGGGTGTGCCCGACCAGGTGCCGCACGGTGAGCTCGACGTCACCGACCCGAAGCCGCTCGCCGTCCGCGAGCAGCAGCTCGGTGGGCACGTCGATGCCCTCGGCGTCGTGCTCGCCGGCGGCGGTGCGGGCGCCGGTGGTGGCGACCACCTCGGCCAGCGCGCCCCAGTGGTCGTGGTGCCGGTGGGTGGTGACCACGGTCTCCAGCTCGTCCCCGACGGTCTCCAGCAGCACCGGGGCGTCGGCGGCCGCGTCGATCAGCAACTGCTCGTCGGTGGCCCGGCAGCGCAGCAGGTACGCGTTGTTGTCGTACGGGCCGACGGCCACCTTGGTGATGATCAGGTGCGCCAGCTCCCGCACGTCCGGCGGCCCGCCGACCTTGACCGCTCCGTGGTACGTCATCCGTCCGCTCCTCGTCCTAGTCCGGACCCGCCAACAGGGTTCAGGATCATCCTCGCGCCGTCAGCCCATCGGGGGAAGCGGGGGGAGGGCGGTGTCGGGGGTGCGGAGCAGGCCGGCGCCGGCGGATCGGCCGGAGAGCCAGGCGGTGAGCTCGCGCTGCGGGCCCTCGACGGTCAGCGAGGTGGTGCCGGTGCCGATCGTGCCGAACCGTCCGGTGTCCTGTGCGTGCACCTCGACGAGCGGCAGGCCGGGACCGTGGAGCTTCTCCACGAGCCGGTGGAACTCCTCGACGGCGAAGTCCTCCGGCCAGTCGCCCGGACCGTGGCCGGCGGCCAGGTCGACGTGGTGGTACTCGACCTCCAGCAGGCGCTTGTGCGGGATGTCGGAGGCCGGGAAGACGTAGCCGGAGCGGTGCTTCACCTCCGCCGTCCAGGCCTCGGGGGTCATCTGCGCGGCGGCCTCGGCGAAGCGGGCGTGCGAGGCGCGCAGGTCGGCGAGGTGGACCTCCAGCGGGCGGGGGGCGTCGCGTTCGATGTCCGCGTCGCGGGCCTCGTGACTGGCGTACTGCGGGATGTCGGTGCCGGTGCGGGCGCCGTTCAGCAGGTTGACCAGGGAGTCGGCGTTGCGGGCGAGGTGGGCCAGCACGTGGCCGCGGGTCCAGCCGGGGAGCGCGGAGGGTTCGGCGACGGCCCCGGGCGCCAGCCCGGAGACGGTCTGCAGCAGGCGCTGGGTGCTCTCCTCGACCTGGCCCAGCCGGGCGGTGGCGGAGGCTGCGGCGGACTGCGGGTCGGTCATCGATCCTGCCTTCGGGACGGGGCGGGGCGTTGCCCACGGGGGGCTCCGCTCGTTGACCCTGCGACGCTACCGCCGGATCCCGGCCCTGAGCAGCGGGTTTTCCGGTACGCGCACGGTACGGGTACGGACCGTCCCGACCCCGCCCTCACTCGTTCGGGTGGTCTCCACTGGACAGAGTCGAGATTCGAACGTCTGAGCTATAGGCTGGCTGCCGCATCCTGGAAGAAGTACCGAATCTCACCGCAAGCCCTCTCGCCCCGGAGAAAGGCGCCAGAAGCAGTGGCCGACCGCCTCATCGTCCGCGGTGCTCGCGAGCACAACCTCAAGAACGTCTCGCTCGACCTGCCCCGCGACTCCCTCATCGTCTTCACGGGCCTCTCCGGCTCCGGCAAGTCCTCGCTCGCCTTCGACACGATCTTCGCCGAGGGCCAGCGCCGCTACGTCGAGTCGCTGTCGTCCTACGCCCGTCAGTTCCTCGGGCAGATGGACAAGCCCGACGTGGACTTCATCGAGGGCCTCTCCCCGGCCGTCTCGATCGACCAGAAGTCCACCAACCGCAACCCCCGTTCGACCGTCGGCACCATCACCGAGGTCTACGACTACCTGCGCCTGCTGTTCGCCCGCATCGGCAAGCCCCACTGTCCGCACTGCGGTCGTCCGATCGCCAAGCAGTCGCCGCAGGCGATCGTGGACAAGGTGCTGGAGCTCGCCGAGGGCACCCGGTTCCAGGTGCTCAGCCCGGTGGTGCGCGAGCGCAAGGGCGAGTTCGTCGACCTCTTCGCCGACCTCCAGTCCAAGGGCTACTCCCGCGCCCGCGTCGACGGCGCCACGATCCAGCTCGCCGAGCCGCCGAAGCTCAAGAAGCAGGAGAAGCACACCGTCGAGGTGGTGATCGACCGCCTCACCGTCAAGGAGAGCGCCAAGCGGCGGCTCACCGACTCGGTGGAGACGGCCCTGCGGCTGTCCGGCGGCATGGTCGTGCTCGACTTCGTCGACCTCCCCGAGGACGACCCGGAGCGCGAGCGGATGTACTCCGAGCACCTCTACTGCCCGTACGACGACGTGTCGTTCGAGGAGCTGGAGCCGCGCTCGTTCTCCTTCAACTCGCCGTTCGGCGCCTGCCCGGACTGCTCGGGCCTGGGCAACCGGATGGAGGTCGACCCGGAGCTGGTGGTGCCGGACGTCGAGCGCTCGCTCGACGAGGGCGCGATCCACCCGTGGTCGGCGGGGCACGCCAAGGAGTACTTCCAGCGGCTGATCGACGCGCTGGCCGGGGAGCTCGGCTTCCGCACCGACATCCCCTGGGCCGGGCTGCCCGCCCGCGCCAAGAAGGCGCTGCTGTACGGGCACAAGCACCAGGTGGAGGTCCGCTACCGCAACCGCTTCGGCCGCGAGCGCTCGTACAGCACCGGCTTCGAGGGCGCCGTCCCGTTCATCCAGCGCCGGCACACCGAGGCGGAGAGCGACAGCAGCCGCGAGCGCTTCGAGGGCTACATGCGCGAGGTGCCCTGTCCGACGTGCCAGGGCACCCGGCTCAAGCCGGTGGTGCTCGCGGTCACCGTCCAGGACAGGTCGATCGCCGACGTCTCCTCGATGTCGATCAGCGACTGCGCCGAGTTCCTGGGCGCGATGAAGCTCAACGCCCGGGACAAGCAGATCGCCGAGCGGGTCCTCAAGGAGGTCAACGAGCGGCTGCGCTTCCTGGTCGACGTCGGCCTGGACTACCTCTCGCTCGACCGCGCGGCCGGCACCCTGTCCGGCGGCGAGGCCCAGCGCATCCGGCTGGCCACCCAGATCGGCTCCGGCCTGGTCGGCGTGCTCTACGTGCTGGACGAGCCGTCCATCGGCCTGCACCAGCGGGACAACCACCGGCTGATCGAGACGCTGGTGCGGCTGCGCGACATCGGCAACACCCTGATCGTGGTCGAGCACGACGAGGACACCATCAAGACCGCGGACTGGGTGGTCGACATCGGCCCGGGCGCGGGCGAGCACGGCGGCAAGGTGGTGCACTCCGGTTCGCTGAAGGAGCTGCTCGGCAACAAGGAGTCGCTGACCGGCCAGTACCTCGCCGGCAAGCGGTCCATCCCGATCCCGGCCGCCCGCCGCGAGCGGGACAAGAAGCGCCAGCTGACCGTCCACGGCGCCCGCGAGCACAACCTCAAGGACGTCACGGTCGGCTTCCCGCTCGGCACCTTCACGGCGATCACCGGGGTCTCCGGCTCCGGCAAGTCGACGCTGGTCAACGACATCCTCTACACCCACCTCGCCCGGGAGCTGAACGGCGCCCGCAGCGTGCCCGGCCGGCACACCCGGATCACCGGCACCGACCAGGTGGACAAGGTGGTGCACGTCGACCAGTCGCCGATCGGCCGCACGCCCCGCTCCAACCCGGCCACCTACACCGGGGTGTTCGACCACGTCCGCCGGCTCTTCGCGGAGACCCAGGAGGCGAAGGTCCGCGGCTACCTGCCGGGCCGGTTCTCGTTCAACGTCAAGGGCGGCCGCTGCGAGAACTGCTCGGGCGACGGCACGATCAAGATCGAGATGAACTTCCTGCCGGACGTCTACGTCCCGTGCGAGGTCTGCCACGGCGCCCGGTACAACCGGGAGACGCTGGAGGTGCACTACAAGGGCAAGTCCATCGCCGAGGTGCTGGACATGCCGATCGAGGAGGCGCTGGCCTTCTTCGAGGCCGTCCCGGCGATCGCCCGGCACCTCAGGACGCTCAACGACGTCGGCCTCGGCTACGTCCGGCTCGGCCAGTCCGCGCCCACCCTGTCCGGCGGCGAGGCGCAGCGCGTCAAGCTCGCCTCGGAGCTGCAGAAGCGCTCCACCGGGCGGACGGTGTACGTGCTGGACGAGCCGACCACCGGTCTGCACTTCGAGGACATCAGCAAGCTGATCAAGGTGCTCAGCGGGCTCGTCGACAAGGGCAACACGGTGATCGTCATCGAGCACAACCTCGATGTGATCAAGACCGCCGACTGGGTCGTCGACATGGGCCCCGAAGGCGGCTCCGGCGGCGGCACGGTGGTCGCCGAGGGCACCCCCGAGCAGATCGCCGCCGTTCCGGAGAGCCACACCGGCAAGTTCCTGCGGGACATCCTGCCGAGCGACTTCGCGGACGCCCCGGTCGCCGCCGCCGCGGCGAAGAAGGCGGCACCGCGCAAGCGCGCCGCCGCGAAGAAGTAGGCGAAGGAGCGACCGCGCCCGCACCGCCGCTCCCGGGACGCCCGAACAGTGGGACTCCCGGGAGCGGCGGGGCGCGTGCGGCATAGAATTCCGTGGTCCCTCGCAGCAGCAGCAACCGTAGGAGCGCACCGATGTCCGAGGCCCCCGAGACCAGCCCGACCGCCTCCCGCCGCACCCTGCTCTGCGGGGCCGCGGCCGTCCTGGCGGCCGGCGGCACCGTGGCCGTCACCGGCTGCAGCTCCTCCTCGGGTTCCTCCGGCTCCAGCGGTGCCGCCAAGGGCCCGGTGGACCTCGGCGCGGCCTCGGCCGTACCGGAGGGCGGCGGCAAGGTGTACCGCGAGCAGAAGATCGTGGTGACCCAGCCGACCGCCGGCCAGTACAAGGCCTTCAGCGCCAAGTGCACCCACGCCGGCTGCATCGTGGACCAGGTGAAGAACCAGCAGATCCAGTGCCCCTGCCACGGCAGCCGCTTCGGCATCGCCGACGGCGCCGTGCAGGACGGCCCGGCCCCCTCCCCGCTGCCCGCCTACACCGTCACGGTCGAGGGCGGGAACCTCAAGGTGACCCCGAGCTGAAGCAGTTGACCCCCGTCGAGTTGATCTCCTCCCCGCGGCCCCGTCCCCACTCGGTACGGTGGACCCATGGCTGACCCGAGCACCTACCGCCCGGCGCCCGGCGCGATCCCGACCTCCCCGGGCGTCTACAAGTTCCGTGACGCCCACGGCCGGGTCATCTACGTCGGCAAGGCCAAGAGCCTGCGGCCACGCCTGTCGTCCTACTTCCAGGACCTGGCCGGCCTGCACCCGCGCACCGCGACCATGGTCACCACCGCCGCCTCGGTGGAGTGGACCGTGGTCGGCACCGAGGTCGAGGCGCTCCAGCTGGAGTACTCCTGGATCAAGGAGTTCGACCCGCGGTTCAACGTCAAGTACCGCGACGACAAGAGCTATCCGGAACTCGCCGTCACCCTCGACGAGGAGTATCCGAGGGTCCAGGTGATGCGCGGGGCGCACAAGAAGGGCGTGCGCTACTTCGGCCCCTACGGGCACGCCTGGGCGATCCGCGAGACGGTCGACCTGCTGCTGCGCGTCTTCCCCGTCCGCACCTGCTCCAACGGCGTCTTCAAGCGCGCCCGGCAGGTCGGCCGGCCCTGCCTGCTGGGCTACATCGGCAAGTGCGCCGCGCCCTGCGTCGGCAAGGTCTCGGCGGACGAACACCGGGCGCTGGCCGAGGACTTCTGCGACTTCATGGCCGGGCGCACCGGCAACTACCTGCGCCGGCTGGAAGAACAGATGCAGGAGGCCGCGGCCGAGCTGGAGTACGAGAAGGCGGCCCGGCTGCGCGACGACATCGGCGCCCTCAGGCGCGCGATGGAGAAGAACGCCATCGTGCTCGCCGACGCCACCGACGCCGACCTGCTGGCCCTCGCCGAGGACGAACTCGAAGCCGCCGTGCAGATCTTCCACGTCCGCGGCGGCCGGGTGCGCGGCCAGCGCGGCTGGGTCACCGACAAGGTCGAGGACGTCGACACCGCCGGCCTGGTCGAGCACGCCCTCCAACAGCTCTACGGCGGCGGCGAGGCCGTCCCGCGCGAGGTCCTCGTCCCCGCCCTGCCCGAGCCGGTCGAGCCGGTGCGGGAGTGGCTGAACGGCCTGCGCGGCAGCCAGGTCGACCTGCGCATCCCGCAGCGCGGCGACAAGAAGGACCTGATGGCCACCGTGCAGCGCAACGCCCAGCAGGCGCTCGCGCTGCACAAGACCAAGCGCGCCTCCGACCTCACCACCCGCAGCCGCGCCCTGCAGGAGATCGCCGACGCGCTGGAGCTGGACTCCGTCCCGCTGCGCATCGAGTGCTACGACATCTCCCACCTCCAGGGCGAGGACGTGGTCGCCTCCATGGTCGTCTTCGAGGACGGCCTGGCCCGCAAGAGCGAGTACCGGCGCTTCCAGATCAAGGGCTTCGAAGGCCAGGACGACGTCCGCTCCATGCACGAGGTGATCGGCCGCCGCTTCCGCCGCTACCTCCGGGAGCGCGAGCAGACCGGCGAGTGGGCCGTCCCCGAGGAGGACGAGCAGCCCGAGGACGGCCCGCGCACCGAGGAGGGCCGCCCCAAGCGCTTCGCCTACCCGCCCCAGCTGTTGGTGGTCGACGGCGGCCGACCGCAGGTCGCGGCCGCCAAGCGTGCCCTGGACGAACTCGGCATCGACGACGTCGCGCTGTGCGGGCTGGCCAAGCGCCTGGAGGAGGTGTGGCTGCCCGGCGAGGACGACCCGGTGGTGCTGCCCCGCTCCAGCGAGGGCCTCTACCTGCTCCAGCGGGTCCGCGACGAGGCCCACCGCTTCGCGATCGGCTACCAGCGCAACAAGCGTTCCAAGCGACTCACCGCCGGGGAACTGGACTCCGTCCCGGGCCTCGGCGAGACTCGCCGCCAGGCGCTGCTCAAGCACTTCGGCTCGCTGAAGAAGCTCCGGGCCGCCACCGTGGACGAACTCTGCGCGGTACCCGGCATCGGACGCCGCACCGCGGAGACTGTTGCGGCGGCGTTGTCGTCCCGTACACCCGCCGCACCCGCGGTCAACACCGCGACCGGCGAGATCATCGAGGACGGGGCCGACCAGGCCGCCGAGCCGGCGGCAGCAGCACCCCAGACCGCACCATCCCAGGAGACGCCATGACGGCCGACGCCGCCCGTCAGTCGGTGTGCCCCGACCCCGCCCGCCTGCCCGGGCCGGGGAAGGGTGGCCGTGCCGTGCGCGTTCTCCCCAGCAGAAAGACCGAGAGCGGGGAACCGAAGTGACCGTGTCAGACGTGGCCGAGAACGCGCCGGAGCTGGTGATCATCTCCGGCATGTCCGGAGCCGGCCGCTCCACCGCCGCCAAGTGCCTGGAAGACCTCGGCTGGTTCGTGGTGGACAACCTGCCGCCGGCCCTGATCCCGACCATGGTCGACCTGGGCGCCCGGTCCCAGGGCAACGTCGCCAGGATCGGCGTCGTCGTGGACGTCCGTGGCCGCCAGTTCTTCGATGACCTGCTCACCTCGCTGGACGAGCTGGAGAAGCGCGGCGTCCGGCTGCGGGTCGTCTTCCTGGACTCCTCCGACGAGGCGCTGGTGCGCCGCTTCGAGAACGTCCGCCGCCCGCACCCGCTGCAGGGCGACGGCCGGATCGTGGACGGCATCGCCCAGGAGCGCGACCTGCTGCGCGACCTGCGCGGCGAGGCCGACCTGGTGATCGACACCTCCAACCTCAACGTGCACCAGCTCCGGGCCAAGCTGGACGCCCAGTTCGCCGACCACGACGAGCCCGAGCTGCGCGCCACCGTGATGTCCTTCGGCTTCAAGTACGGCCTGCCGGTCGACGCCGACCTCGTGGTGGACTGCCGCTTCCTGCCCAACCCGCACTGGGTGCCCGAGCTGCGCGCCCGTACCGGCACCGACGCGGACGTCGCCGACTACGTGTTCCGGCAGCCCGGAGCCAACGAGTTCCTGGACGGCTACACCGAGCTGTTGCGGATCGTGACCGAGGGCTACCGACGCGAGGGGAAGCGCTACATGACGCTTGCCGTAGGCTGCACCGGTGGCAAGCACCGCAGCGTCGCCATGTCCGAGCGTCTGACCAAGCGTCTCATCGCCGACGGAGTCGAGACGGTGCTCGTTCACCGTGACATGGGACGGGAGTAACCGCCGCTTTCCCTGCCGGGCCCCCGGCGGAGCCGGTGGCGGGGCGAGGAACGCGAGGTGATGTGTGGCGGGATACGTGCCCGGGCGGCAGCCGCAGAGCAGGACCGGTGACCGGGCGGGCAGCCCGGCCCGGCCCCCGGCGCCGAGCCGTCCGCGCAGTAGTCCCGCCAGGGCCAACCCGGCCCCCAGGATCACCGCGCTCGGCGGCGGCCAGGGCCTGTCCGCCTCGCTGTCCGCGCTGCGCCGCCTCACCAGCGACCTCACCGCCGTGGTCACCGTCGCCGACGACGGCGGCTCCAGCGGACGGCTGCGCACCGAGCTCGGCGTGCTGCCCCCGGGCGACCTGCGCAAGGCGCTGGCCGCGCTGTGCGGGGACGACGACTGGGGCCGCACCTGGTCCGAGGTGATCCAGCAGCGCTTCACCGGCAACGGCGAGCTCGGCGGCCACGCCGTCGGCAACCTGCTGATCGTCGCCCTCTGGGAGAAGCTGGGCGACCCGGTGGAGGCCCTGGACTGGGTCGGCCGGCTGCTCAACGTCCAGGGCCGGGTACTGCCGATGTCGGCGGTGCCGCTGGACATCGAGGCGACCGTCCGCGGCCACGACCCGGAGCTGCCCGGCGAGGTGTCGGCGGTCCGGGGCCAGGCGAACGTCGCGGTCACCCCCGGCACGGTGCAGTCGATCCGGCTGCTCCCGGACGGGCCGCCCGCCGTCCCGGAGGCGGTCACCGCCGTCCGCGAGGCGGACTGGGTGGTGCTCGGCCCCGGCTCCTGGTTCACCAGCGTGCTGCCGCACCTGCTGGTGCCCGACCTGGCCAAGGCGCTCACCGAGACCCGCGCCCGCCGCCTGCTCACCCTGAACCTCGCCCCCCAGCCCGGCGAGACCGAGGGCTTCACCCCGCAGCGTCACCTGGAGGTCATCGCCGACCACGCCCCGGAGCTGGCGGTGGATGCGATCCTGGTGGACGAGCGCGCCGTCACCGGCGGCGCCTTCGGCCAGGCCGACCTCGACGGACTGGAGAAGGCGGCCGAGCGGATGGGCGCAGCCCTGGTGCTCGGCTCGGTGGCCCGCACCGACGGTACGCCGCGACACGACCCCGAGCTGTTGGCCGCAGCGTACGACCGGATTTTCCGGACACATGGAAGGATCGGGCCATGGCGATGACTCCAGCGGTGAAGGACGAGATCAGCCGGCTCCCGGTCACCCGGGCCTGCTGTCGCAAGGCGGAGGTGTCGGCGATCCTGCGGTTCGCGGGCGGGCTGCACATCGTGAGCGGCCGCATCGTGATCGAGGCAGAGCTGGACACCGGAGCGGCGGCACGGCGGCTGCGCAAGGACCTCCTGGAGATCTTCGGGCACTCCTCCGACCTCGTCGTGATGGCCCCCGGCGGGCTGCGCCGCGGCAGCCGCTTCGTGGTCCGCGTGGTCAAGGACGGCGAGCTGCTGGCGCGCCAGACCGGCCTGGTGGACGGGCGGGGCCGCCCCATCCGCGGCCTGCCCCCCGCGGTCGTCTCCGGTGCCACCTGCGACGCCGAGGCCGCCTGGCGCGGAGCCTTCCTCGCGCACGGCTCGCTCACCGAACCGGGCCGCTCGTCCTCGCTGGAGATCACCTGCCCCGGCTCCGAGGCGGCCCTGGCGCTGGTCGGCGCCGCCCGTCGGCTCGGCATCCCGGCCAAGGCGCGCGAGGTCCGCGGCGTGGACCGGGTGGTGATCCGCGACGGCGACGCGATCGGCGCGCTGCTGACCCGCCTCGGCGCGCACGAGTCGGTGCTCGCCTGGGAGGAGCGCCGGATGCGCCGCGAGGTGCGGGCCACCGCGAACCGGCTCGCCAACTTCGACGACGCCAACCTGCGCCGCTCGGCCCGCGCCGCGGTGGCGGCCGGCGCCCGGGTCGCCCGCGCGCTGGAGATCCTCGGCGAAGAGGTGCCCGAGCACCTGGCTGCGGCCGGCCAGTTGCGGATGCAGCACAAGCAGGCCTCGCTGGAGGAGTTGGGCGCGCTCGCCGACCCCCCGCTGACCAAGGACGCGGTGGCCGGCCGGATCCGCCGCCTGCTCGCGATGGCGGACAAGCGCGCCTCCGAGCTCGGCCTGCCGAGCACCGAGGCCAGCCTGACCGACGAGATGGCGATGAACTGACGCCCACCGTCCGTGATCACGACACGGCCGGCGCCCGGCTCCCGGGCGCCGGCCGTCGTCGTTTCCGGGCACCCGCCGGACTCCCGAATTGGTAGAGACCACTGGCCCGTGACCAACTGCCCGACGGGCCAAGGCAGGACGGCCTGAAACCCGGGTTCAGGGCACGCCACGCCACGTCTCACGAGGTGGCGCGATGTGCCCTCCCAGGCCCGGGAGGGGTAGGGTCATAGGCGGTCGGGGACTTCCCAAATCTCACCCCCGTCGGGCTCCGGCCCGGCGTACCTAACGAGGAGATCGGTTCGTGACGATCCGGGTAGGCATCAACGGCTTTGGCCGCATCGGCCGCAACTTCTTCCGCGCGGTCAAGGCCCAGGGCGCGGACATCGAGATCGTCGGTGTCAACGACCTCACCGACACGAAGACCCTGGCTCACCTGCTCAAGTACGACACCACCCTGGGTACCCTCCAGGCGGAGGTCTCGCACACCGAGGACAGCATCACCGTCGACGGCCACACCTTCAAGGTGACCGCCGAGCGTGACCCGGCCAACCTCCCGTGGGCCGCCCTGGGCGCCGACATCGTCGTCGAGTCCACCGGCATCTTCACCAAGGCCGAGGCTGCGAAGAAGCACCTCGCCGCCGGCGCGAAGAAGGTCATCATCTCGGCGCCCGCGACCGACGAGGACGTCACCATCGTCCTGGGCGTCAACGACGAGAAGTACGACGCGGCCAACCACCACGTCATCTCCAACGCCTCCTGCACCACCAACTGCGTGGCGCCGATGGCGAAGGTGCTGAACGAGGCCTTCGGCATCGTCAAGGGTCTGATGACCACCGTCCACGCGTTCACCAACGACCAGGTCACCCTGGACTTCCCGCACAAGGACCTGCGCCGTGCTCGTGCGGCGAGCCAGAACATCATCCCGACCTCGACCGGTGCCGCCAAGGCGACCGCCCTGGTCCTGCCGGAGCTGAAGGGCAAGCTGGACGGCACCTCGCTGCGCGTCCCGGTCCCGACCGGCTCCATCACGGACCTGGTCGTCACCCTGGAGCGCGAGGTCACCAAGGACGAGGTCAACGCGGCCTTCCAGAAGGCCGCGCAGGAGGGCCCGCTCAAGGGCATCCTGGCCTACACCGAGGACCCGATCGTCTCCTCGGACATCGTCAACGACCCGGCCTCCTGCATCTTCGACAGCCAGCTCACCATGGTCCAGGGCAACCAGGTCAAGGTGCTCGGCTGGTACGACAACGAGTGGGGCTACTCGAACCGCGTCGTCGACCTGGTCACCCTCGTCGGTGGCCAGCTCTGACGCGTGGGAGCTGACGTGATGTAGGGGCGAGGGCCCGGACGGCGCACCTGCCGACCGGGCCCTCGCTCCGCGCTCAAGGACTTCTCAGGCGGCCCCTGCGCCGTGCCGCCTCTGCGCATCGACCATCTCCCCAGGAGCAACCGAATCCCCGTGAAGACCATCGAAGAGCTCATCGAAGCCGGTGTCGAAGGAAAGCGCGTGTTCGTGCGCGCCGACCTGAACGTCCCGCTGGACGGCGAGACGATCACCGACGACGGCCGGATCCGCGCCGTCTCCCCGACCATCGCCAAGCTGGCCGCGGCCGGCGCGAAGGTCGTCGTTGCCTCGCACCTCGGCCGCCCCAAGGGCGAGCCGGACCCGAAGTTCTCGCTCGCGCCCGCTGCCAAGCGGCTCGGCGAGATCCTCGGCAAGGACGTCGCCTTCGCCACCGACACCGTCGGCGACAGCGCCGAGGCCACCGTCGCCGCGCTGGCGAACGGCGAGGTCGCGCTGTTGGAGAACCTGCGCTTCAACGCCGGCGAGACCAGCAAGGACGACGCCGAGCGCGGCGCCTTCGCCGAGCAGCTGGCCGCCCTGGCCGACCTGTACGTCGGTGACGGCTTCGGCGCCGTGCACCGCAAGCACGCCTCGGTGTTCGACCTGCCGAAGCTCCTGCCGCACGCCGCCGGCGACCTGATCGCCACCGAGGTCGGCGTCCTGAAGAAGCTCACCGACGAGGTGCGGCGCCCGTACGTGGTGGTGCTCGGCGGCGCCAAGGTCTCCGACAAGCTCGGCGTGATCGACAACCTGCTGAAGAAGGCCGACCGGATCCTGATCGGCGGCGGCATGGCGTACACCTTCCTCAAGGCCAAGGGCCACGAGGTCGGCATCTCGCTGCTGCAGGCGGACCAGATCCCGGTCTGCCTGGAGTACCTGGCCGAGGCCGAGAAGCGGGGCGTCGAGTTCGTCCTGCCGGTCGACGTGCTGGTCTCCGCCGAGTTCCCGGACCTCAAGGGCAAGACCCCGGCGAACCCGGACCTCGTCGCCTCGGACGCGATCCCGGCCGACAAGGAGGGCCTGGACATCGGCCCGAAGACCCGCGAGCTGTACGCGGCCAAGCTGGCCGACGCCGGCACGGTGTTCTGGAACGGCCCGATGGGCGTCTTCGAGCACCCGGACTACGCGAACGGCACCAAGGCCGTCGCGCAGGGCCTGCTGGACAGCGACGCGTTCACCGTCGTCGGCGGCGGCGACTCCGCCGCGGCCGTCCGCATCCTGGGCTTCGACGAGAACGCCTTCGGACACATCTCGACCGGCGGCGGCGCCAGCCTCGAATACCTGGAGGGCAAGACCCTCCCCGGTCTCGCCGCTCTGGAGGACTGAAAGAACATGACCGACCGTCTCCCGCTCATGGCGGGCAACTGGAAGATGAACCTCAACCACCTTGAGGCCATCCAGCACACCCAGAAGCTGGCGTTCGCGCTGGCCGACAAGGACTACGAGGCCGTCGAGGTCGCCGTCCTGGTGCCGTTCACCGACCTGCGCTCGGTGCAGACCCTGGTCTTCGGCGACAAGCTGAAGATCAAGTACGGCTCGCAGGACATCTCGCAGCACGACGGCGGCGCGTACACCGGCGAGGTCTCCGGCCCGATGCTGGCCAAGCTCCAGTGCACCTACGCGGTGATCGGCCACTCGGAGCGCCGCCAGTACCACGGCGAGAACGAGGAGATCGTCAACGCCAAGGTGAAGGCCGCCTACCGTGCCGGGATCACCCCGATCCTGTGCATCGGCGAGCCGCTGGACGTCCGCAAGGCCGGTACCCACGTCGAGCACACCCTGGCCCAGCTGGACGGCGCCCTGGCGGACGTCCCGGCCCACCAGGCCGAGACCATCGTGGTCGCCTACGAGCCGGTCTGGGCGATCGGCACCGGCGAGGTGGCCACCCCGGAGGACGCGCAGGAGGTCTGCGCCGCCATCCGCAAGCGGATCGCCGAGCTGTACGACGCCGAGCTGGCCGGCAAGGTCCGCGTGCTGTACGGCGGTTCGGTCAAGTCGTCGAGTGCGGCCGGCCTGATGGCCAAGCCCGACATCGACGGCGGCCTGATCGGCGGTGCCTCGCTGGACGCCGACGAGTTCGTCAAGATCGTGCGCTACCGTGAGCAGGCAGTAGGCTAACGCCGCTGCAGCAACGTAGGCTTTGGGGCCGGACCGCCGTACGCGGCCCGGCCCCTTCGCCGAAGATACGAGAGAGTTGGTCCCGTCGTGGTTCTCGGGTTCTCGATTGCCCTGATCATCTTCAGTCTGCTGATGATCCTCCTGGTGCTGCTGCACAAGGGGAAGGGCGGCGGCCTGTCGGACATGTTCGGCGGTGGCGCGATGTCCACCGGCGGCGGCTCGGCGGTGGCCGAGCGCAACCTGGACCGCATCACCATCGTGGTCGGCCTGGGCTGGTTCGCCTCCATCATCGTCCTGGGCCTGGTGCTGAAGTACCAGAGCTGACACAAGCCTGACGCCCCGTCGCCCGAGCGCCTATCCTGGAGCGGTCGGGGGCGGAGGCGATGGTGGCGGATCCTTAACTCCTGCTTACACTAGGACGACTTTCGCCACCGACGCGCACCGCGGCGGGTCGGCGCACCAGTACGCAGGGAGTCAGACCGTGGCAAGTGGCAATGCCATCCGTGGCAGCAGGGTTGGGGCCGGCCCGATGGGCGAGGCGGAGCGCGGCGAGTCCGCCCCGCGCAACCGGATCTCCTTCTGGTGCGCCAACAAGCACGAGACCCGGCCCAGCTTCGCCGCCGAAGCGGCGATCCCGGACACCTGGGACTGCCCGCGCTGCGGCTTCCCGGCCGGGCAGGACCAGCACAACCCGCCGGCTCCCTCGCGCAACGAGCCGTACAAGACCCACCTCGCCTACGTCCGTGAGCGGCGCACCGACGCCGACGGCGAGGCGATCCTGGCCGAGGCGCTGGCGAAGCTGCGCGGCGAGATCTGAGGCGAGATCCCAGGCGACCGGAACCGGGAAGGGGGGCCCCCGCGAAAGTGGGGGGGGGCCCTGGGCGTTGTGGGGCGGGGCCAAGCCCGGGCCGGCGGGGTGTGGTGCGGGGGGTGGGGCGCGGGGGGGGGTCCGGGGA